>JANLRI010000219.1:0-10398 GCA_031361565.1 Betaproteobacteria bacterium
AATGAGATATAAAAGCCCATATCCAGGGCAGCGCTAGCTGTTTCCCAATCTTCCGTAAAGCAATGCAGGACACCACCTGCTAGTTCTGCACCTTCCTCTTTCATCAGGCGCAAGGTGTCCAGCTTCGCGGCGCGGGTGTGAATAATCAAGGGCTTGTGGGTGTGTCTTGCGGCCCGAATGTGGATTCTGAAGCGCTCTCGCTGCCACTCTAACTCGGTGGTCGGATCACCCTGAATCCGGAAATAGTCCAAGCCTGTCTCGCCAATGCCCAGAATTTTAGGATGGTCAGCGAGTTGGATCAAGCCCTCGAGGGTGGGTTCCGTGCAGTCTGGGTAATCGGGATGCACGCCTACCGTGGCATAGAGCTGAGAATGTTTTTCGGCGAGTGCCAAGACCGCTGGAAAGTCCTCCAAGGTGACACTAATGCACAGTGCCAGGTCGACTTGATTGGCCTTCATATTGGCCAACACTTCGTCAAACCGAGGGGCGAAGTCCGGGAAATCTAAGTGGCAATGAGAGTCGATATACACGGGTTCTATTTTACGCCCGCGCTCAGGTCTCTAAATTTTCAGGCGATGATCAAAGTTCGCGCCCTCCATTTTGAGAGGCCAACGCACAACCATTTCAGCTACAGAGTATGGGTCCCGCGGCTCGATTTCAAGCCTGAACCTAACATGTTTTCAATTTTTGCCCGGGCTTGCTCACTGGCTTCCGCCTTATTGAACTGCAAGCCTATGCCTTGCTGGCGGCCTGCGGTGCTAGTCGGGGTAATCCAAACCACTTTGCCTTGAATCGACATCTTCGCTGGATCGTCCATCAAGGAGAGGATCACATATACGTCGTCGCCCAGTTGCGCCGGTCGCATAGTTGGAACAAATAGTCCGCCACCTGTCACCCAAGGCATATAAGAGGCGTAAAGCGCTGCCTTTTCTTTAATGGCCAGAGAAAGTACGCCCGGCCGCGCCGAGGTCGTGGTGGCTGTTCTTGCCGCCATCGAGGCAGATGCATTGGTCGCAATAGCAGCTTCGCTCATTAAAAAATCTCGCAATACCTCAGCAGCAGCCCTTCAACAAAGAGTTTCGGATTCAGCGGGTGCTCGGCCAACCGAGGCAAGCAACGCCAATCCGACTCTAGGCGACTTAATGCTTGCAGAGAGGCTTGCTGCGCACGTTGTTTCGCCACGCCCAGGTGTCCCGGGAAGAACCGGACCGGTTGGCCCACTTTGACGCGAATCAGGTCCGATGCCCAGGCCTGAAATAACCTGGAAAGCATCATCGCCTCGACACCCGCTAATTGAGCTGCCACTTGGGAAAGACTAGCCTCGGGCATGCTGGCCAGGCTTTCAATGAACACCCGATGAGCGGTGCTCTGGCCGCGCCTGACGAGTTCTAATACGCCGTAGGCTGTACCGCCGGTCAAGGGGAGTAGTTCCCGCGCGACATCTTCGCTCACGCCGTAGGCACTCAGCCATTGGGCCGCCACGCCCACATCGGGTCGAGCCATAGCGAACATTCTGCAGCGCGAGCGTATCGTCGGGAGTAACCAATCGAGGTGTTCGGTCAGCAAAATAAAGCGGCATTGCCCGGCCGGCTCTTCGAGCATTTTCAGGAGACTGTTGGCCGATTCGGTATTGAGCGCTTCGGCCGGGCTGAGCAACACAATCTTGGCGCGTCCGCGCTGAGCGCCGAGCGTCACAAAGCTCGCGATATCGCGAACCTGTTTGATCTTGATTTCTTTCGAGGGCTTTATGGTCTTGCTTTGCCCTGGTGCGGGTTCCCAGTATGGATCTTCTATCTCGGGTCGAAGCCATAGCAAATCCGGATGTTGCGGGCCATAGCGTCCGACGCGCGGGTCGACCACACCGATCCAGCGACAACTTTCGCACGTCCCGCATGCGCTTAATTTTCGTCCAAATTGAGGTTCAGAACCTTCGCAAAGCCAGGTCTTGACCAGCTCTAAGGCCAGTTCAGTTTGTCCTGACCCTGCAGGGCCCGCAATGAGAATGGCGTGATGGGGCTCACCTTCAAGCAAATGCAGAAAATCTTGGCGGATCAAGCTAAGCCGAACGGATTCGGATATTACCTCCAATTGTGTCTTATCTTCATCCAAAATATATTGTTTCTATTTTTCAATTGGTTATTAGTTTTTTATCAAGTATTTTAGAGATATTTTCAATGCTCTGGGTGGCGTCAATGACCACAAACCGATGGGGGCAACCTCGCGCTCGCAGGAGGTAAGCCGCCCGAACTCGCTCGAAAAAGCAAAGGTCTTCGGCCTCAAAACGATCTGCAGCCCGTGCCTTTGCGCGACGCTCGGCCGCGATATCGGGTGGGAGATCAAAATAAAAGGTCTGATCGGGTTGGAGCTGCGGATGGACCTTGGCCTCAAGCTCAGCAATCGGCGCGAAGCCCATCTGGCGACCACCTCCTTGGTAAGCATACGTTGAATCGGTAAAGCGGTCGCAAATGACCCATGCGCCTCTCGCCAGCGCGGGCTCAATCAGACGCTCAATGTGATCTCGGCGAGCTGCAAACATCAACAACAATTCGGTCTCTAAAGACATGGCTTGATGCAGTAATAACTCGCGAAGGCTCTCGGCCAAAGCGCTGCCACCTGGCTCACGGGTTCGCACAACCTCTAAGCCCAGTTCCTTGAGACGTTCAACACAGCGTCCAATGTGGGTGGTTTTACCGGCGCCATCGATCCCCTCAAAAGTGACGAAACGACCGCGCTCAATCGTAGTAGCCGAGAAATTTTTTGAAGCTTCGGAGGTGGTCATTGCTTAAGTTGATATTTTTGAACCGCACGATTGTGAGCGGATAAGTCATCCGAGAACTCGCTACTGCCATCGCCTCGAGCGACAAAGTAAAGTGCCTTGATGCTTGCGGGGGCGATCACGGCCTGCAAAGAGGCCTTGCTGACGAGCGAGATCGGTGTAGGAGTAAGGCCGCCACGCGTATAGGTGTTGTAAGGCGTATCGGTTTGGAGATCTTTACGGCGTAAATTGCCATCAAACTTTTCTCCCATGCCGTAGATGGTTGTCGGATCGCTTTGCAAGGGCATCCCGATCTTCATACGATTGAGAAATACCGCTGCAACCTTGGGTCGGTCGGCTTCTGTACCCGTCTCCTTCTCGACAATGGAGGCCAAAGTGAGCAGATCGTAGGGGCTCTTCAGTGGGCTGTCTGGTGGGCGCTTGGACCAAGCTTCCTCGACGAGTTTCTTGGTTTGGCGATAGGCATTTTTATAAACTTCCATGTCTAAGGCATTGGGCGAGAAGCGGTAGGTGCTGGGAAAAAACAGGCCCTCTGGATGGTTTTCGACCGCGCCCAACTTCTTCAACAACTCCCCATCGTTAAGCCTTGCCGTTTCATGTTTAAGCAAAGGATGTTTGTCGACGACCTCGCGCATTTGCCTGAACGTCCAACCTTCAGGGAAACGTATTTCGCTCAACATGACATCGCCCGACACGAGCTTGTCGAGAATGGAGCGCACCGTCAGTGGCGACTTGAATTGATACATGCCCGCCTTAATCTGGTTAGAATCGCCTCGAACGCGCGCGGAAATTGAGGTGAGCGGTTCCGGCAATTCGATGCCGGCATTGCGAAGGGCCGTCTTTGTCGCTGAAAAGCCCTGGCCTTTTTCCACGGTAATGATGACCTCTGGCTTGGTCTGGGTAATCACTTTATTCTGGTAAGTGCTCTTAGCCCACCAGGATGCGCCACCGACCGCAACAAGGGCAAGACCGAGTAAGCCCAGGACGTAAGATTTAAATGCCCGCATGCCTATAATTGACTAATATGAGAGAAGTTATCAAAAACCAAGGACTGAATTATGCTCGCTGTGGAATATGACCGTCTCCCGATCCAGCAATGGCTAGGACGTCTCGGTGCGAGTCTGGCCGAAGACCCCTATGGCGTGCAGGCTGTTTTTGGTGCTGGCGCGACTATTCCAAAAGCGACGATCCACTCTAGCCTTCCGTCTCGAGCCTCAACAAAAGACACCGCAGGCAAGATTTTCCCACTCTCCGATCTCGGTCTTATCCAGGTGAATGGCGCTGAGGCTGTGAAGTTTTTGCACGCCCAGCTCACCAACGATCTGGAAAAACTCCAAGACGGGCAATGGCGCTGGTTCGGGTACTGCAATGCAAAGGGTCGAATGCAGCTTAGCGCCGCAGGCTACAAAACAGGCGAAACAATCTCTTTAATTTGTTCGCGTCCATTGGCCGCCCCCGTGGCAAAACGCCTCGGCATGTTTGTCATGAGAGCAAAAGCAAAAGTGCTCGATGCGTCAAGCGCCTATGAGATCTATGGACTACAAGGTGATATTGGTCCGTTCTTGAGTCGACTTGGCGTGAGCGCCTCAGCACCAAAGACCGGTGATCGTCTGAGCATCGCCTGGGGCGGCGAAACGCTCGACCTGCTGGCGCTGGAATCCTTTACGACGGCGGGCACGGACCCGCATGAATCGGCCACCGAGCGCTTTCTTTTGGTGGCGCCGGTGGGTTCTGCGCTTTGGGCCGAAGCGCTGGCCAGCGGCCTCCATCCGGCCAACTCCGCAGGGTGGCGGCAGTCCGAAGTGGCAACGGCGAGCGCACGGATTGTGCCCGCAACCTATGAGCTTTTTGTCCCACAAATGCTGAACTTTGAATCGCTTGGCGGGGTGGACTTTACGAAGGGGTGCTATCCAGGACAGGAAGTGGTGGCGCGTAGTCAGTACTTGGGTAAACTTAAACGAAGGATGTTTATAGCAACACTGCTCAAGGGGACACCCCCATCAGTCACCGAGTTCTTTGAACCCGAGCCCGCCCTGGATGTTTGGGCGAGTGATTCAAGTGACGCAAATGAGCCTTGTGGCCAGGTCGTCTTGGCCTCAGCAGTGCCTGGCGAAGCGGTGCAAGTTTTGTTTGAAGCACAGACAGGAGCGGTCGAACAAGGCGGCATCGGCCTTCGAGACAATGCCGGTCAATGGCACCCGCTAACGGTTAGGCCACTACCCTATGCTTTGCTGGAGATTTAACTTTTGGCCGCTACTTTACGGCAGTGAGTCGGGGATGCCCATGGTCGCGCAGCTAGTGCCTTTCGAACCCACTTTATGTGCGTCCTAGCTTTTGCCTTCAATCCCGGTGGTGGTTCAAACACCGGGCCAGAGGTCAAAATTATTTCGAATCGCGATGAGTTCCTCACCCGGCCAACCCTGGCAGCACATTGGTGGCCCGAGTCGTCCACAAGCTTGAACAGCACGGCCTGGGTTTTAGGGGGGCGTGACTTGCGAGCAGGGGGATCTTGGTTAGCCCTAAGCCGGTCCGGACGTGTGGCGATCTTGACCAACTATCGAGACCCCTTGAATGAAGGCCCCTCGCATAAATCCCGAGGCGAGCTGGTAGAGCGCTGGGTTGGGCAGCGCAATGCCGATACTGCCGCCATGGACCTTATCCAGGATCTAAGCGCATCCGCTCGCGATTACGCTGGATTTAATTTACTGCTTTTTGATTGTTCTATGCACGCTTCGACGGGCAAAGCTTGGGTGATTTCCAACCGCGCATCGCAAACCCTAAGCGAAATCATTCCAGGAGTTCATGGCCTATCGAATGAAGTATTGAATAGCCCTTGGCCAAAAACGATGGCTCTACAGGACAGTCTTCAAAAATCGGCAGGCTTGAACCCAATCCGTTTTGAAGCTGCAAGTCTTAAAGCCCTAGGCCAGTCCGCACAGGCGCCTGATGAGCGCCTACCAAACACCGGCATTGCCATTGAACGCGAGCGCTACTTGTCGTCAGTCTTTATTCAGCCGCCCAACCTTGATGATGAGATGGCCTATGGCACGCGCACCTCCACGGTACTCACGATTCGAGGTGGTCAAGCAGAGTTTTTAGAGCGAAACTATTACCCGCACCTGAGCGAGAGGCGCTTCACTTTCAATTTAAAGAAGTGCTGATTAAGTACCCGCGCCTCGTAAAGAGAGCAGCGCAGGTTTTCACTTCAAAATACCGAACACCTTTGAGATCGCCTTGACACCGGTGCCAATCGGATCTTGTCGAATCGCCCGCTCTTGCTCCGCGATGACCAGGTACAAACCGTCCAGCGCCTTACCCGTCACATAGGTCTCCATGGTGGCGCTTTCTTTATCCACCAAACCAAACTTTGCCCCTTGCCCGGCAAGCTTGTCGTATTGCTGCGTTAGGCCAAGCTTAGACACTTGCTTGCCCACGATAGGCTGAAAACGTTCGATCAAGGCAGGTTTGGTCTTCGCCTTGAAAAACTGAGTGACCGAATCATCACCGCCGGTAAGAATGCCTTTTGCATCTTCCAAGGTCATGGATTTCACGGCGGATTGGAGTAGCAGCTTGGCTTCGGGCACGGCTTGCTCCGCAGCTTGGTTCATGGTTGCGACCAGGCTGTTGAGCTGGTCAGACTTGCCAGTGGCTTTCAAGATCGGTTCGAGGCTTTGCAGAGCACCCGGCAAAGGAATCTTCACCTTAGGATTGTTCATAAAGCCACCGCTTGCACCTAGCTGTGAAATCGCTGCCAAGGCGCCGCGATCAAGCGCGGCCTTCAAGCCGGCATTGGCTTCGGTATTGGTAATGGCATCCAGAGGCCCGGCAAGTGCGGCTTGCGACCACGCGGCACAGACTGCGAGAGCGAGGACGACACGGGAAAAGTAGCAACGAATCATGGGTTCTCCGAGGGAAATCTGCGCAAAGCTCAACAGCACCTAAAAAACAATAGGAGCTCGCGGAGTTTAACGTCTTGATTCATGCTTTGGTTGATCGTCCCCTGATTAAAAGTTCCAATAAGTGTCAGTTTTTGATACTTTTTCAAACGGATTCAGCCTCTCAGGCATTTCCTTCGCCAACGACGAGCCCTGTGCTCGATGTGTTGATTAACGCTCTGGTGCCGTCCTCTCGTAGCCCTCCATCAAAGCCCTAATCTCAGCGGGAATCGGCGCCGATTTTGAATCCGGGGCGAATACGTAAATACTCTCCCCGGAAATGAGATGGTCGGTTTGCCCGTCCCGTTTGTCGCGGTGAATCTCAAAACCGACCTTCATGCTTGAGGATCCCAGACGGCTGGTGCGCACACACACGTCGATCTCTTCGTCAAAACGCGCCGAGCCGTGAAAATCAAGCGTTGATTTGACCACATAGGTGTGAATCAAAAAAAGGTCGTGAAGATTCGGCATGGTCTTGCCTAGGTCACGCCAATACTCCGTAATAGCGACATCAAAATACATCAGATAATTGGCATTGAAAACAATCGACTGCATGTCGACTTCGGCCCAACGCACTCTTAATCGGTGCGAAAAACGGAATTGCTCCTTACTCATTTGAGCACCTTGCTATCCTCGGCCTGTTTGATCAGAGTCGCAGCGTCAGCCTCGAGCAGAAACCCCTCCCCTACAGCTCGCACTGCGGCCTTCTTGACGGCCTCAATGTAGCCCGCATGATTCTTGTAGCGCTCCTCTAGCGACGCTCGAGGGTCGTTACTTGCGTGGCGCTGAGAAGCCGTACGAGCGAAAGGCAGCATGCCTCCGGCATAGTTGCAAATTTGGTCTTTATGGAAGCCGTTGGCCGTGATGTTCCAGCCTAAATAGGTTCCCAGCGGCGCATCCAACAACACCACGGGTACACCACCGAGCTCATTACCGTCTACATCCACCCTGGGGGCAAACATGGGCAAGGCAAGCTTCACTTTAGGCGGAGTCACGCTCGGGATTCCAGAGCCGTCAATCATGTTGAATCCAGGGCCAAAATCATAGTCCAGGACGGGCATAATGAAATCCGGCTCCGGCACTGTCGCCCGTAAGCCAGGCAAAGTGGGAAAGCCTAAGGCTGCTTTGTGAGCAAGGGCTAAAGTGTTTTCAGCCAAAGTCGGGTAGCGGCTTGCAGGTGGTGTAATTCCTTTGCCGACCCATTGACGAAAATGATGACGAATCGCATTCACCGTGTGGGTATGGGTCACCGGATTGGCGGGCAAAAGCGCTTGGCCAAAATTATTTCCGGGGCAATTCAAGGGGGTGCTCGCCATGCCCTGGCCTGGCAAACTGGTATCGAACCCACCCGCCCCTCCGCCATGCGTGGTACTGGCAATGTAGTAGCGCCGAACATTGTCTGGAAGCGGCAAGTCGCTCTTGCCATCGGTCCCTACCCATTCCGGGGTGAGTTTCAATGCCCATACTTCGGCAGAACCGAAATGCTCAACTATTTTTGGGCAAGTTTTGCTAGCCAAACAGCGATCCAAAATGCCAGCGCTGGGCAGCCCTCGAAGAGCATCGGGATGCGCTAACCACCACTGTGGCCCTTCGCTTCCAGCCTGATACAACTCAAGTACACCGTCGGCCTGTGCCCAACGAAAATTCAAGGCGATGCGGCGTCCGGCGATGATCGGCCATAAGCCATCATGAACTGCTGCGCCACTTTCCGCCTGGTTAAACCCAAGGTGTAACCAAGCTCTTAGGAAGTTGCCCGACTGCGAAACGCCGCGCGCAATACTGGTTTTGACAGCCCCTGCCAAAAGATTAGCCTGACCAGTATCGTCCGAGGCTGCGCTCTTGAAGAAATGCCCGACATCCCGAAAGGCCGCAAAACCAATGCCGAGCACATAGGGGTCGGCCGCGGTGTACACCACCTGATACAGGCGATTGGCGTCAAACCCCGCCTTGAGACAAATCTGACTCGCATCAGGTGTTCCAGGGAAAGGTGTTGCAGCATCACATTTAGCCCAAGCCCAGTCCTCAGGGCTAATCACTCTTTCATCGCGAACCTCACCCGCCTGCGTTTCTCCACCGCGAGAGACGAGGCGTGCTTTTTTGGTATCCAGGCTCATTGGAAGATAAGGAACCGGATTGGTTTGTACGATCAAAGCTTGCGATGCCGCGCCGCCCCGATTCACGATCCGCCCCATCACCTCGCCTGTGATGCGCTCGCCGTTGACACCGCGCGCAACCGGCACCTGCAGCCATTGCATGCCGTTTGCACTGGCCTTAGGCTTCACGGCCGTCGCACCCGCGTTATCGCCCTGCCAGGCACTCGCCAAAAGAATGTCGCCCGCAGCGCGCTCCTCGTTGGCCATCGCGAAAACTCGCCCGCGATTGGGCACGTCATGCCACAGCATGCCACTGCTTTTCTGAAGATCCACGGGTTTGTAGATCACGAAACTCGAGACATAGCGCACTTTGCCGTCGGCGCTTTGGGCCAGTTCAATATCTTGAATGATGGCGTTATGTGGCAACTTTGCATCGAGCTCACCAAAGGCACGTCCAGCGACCATTTCATAGGCAGGTCCGGCGCCTGGCGGCATGGGAAGCACTTCGTCGATCTCAAGGCGTACAACCTTGGCTTGCAGCCCCGCGGCGAGCAACAGGCTTGCGCCTAGAGCGAGAAAGCGAGTGATTCTCAAGTCTTTAGTTTTGTTCAAGCGAAGCCCCTCCATTGGGCCGGGTCGATCAATTACTCTCCAGGCGCAGCCACTTTCGCTGCTTAGCGCATCTAGCCAAGTGATATCCAAATCTACGGCGTGGCCAAGCCATATAAAAGCCGTCAACGCCTATACTCACGCTTATCAAAAACGGAGACCAGCCATGAATAATACCAAGAGCACCCCTGAAAATACCCGTACAGGCCTGCAATTGCGGACCCTGATCAAGCGTACCGGCGAGCTGGAAATGTCGCTGCAAGACATCTCCACGCCAGCCCTGGCCGATGACGAAGTCTTGATCCGGGTGGAAGGCTCGCCGATTAACCCCTCCGATATTGGGCTTTTGTTTGGCGCCGCCGATATCAGTACAGCGAAGCAATCCGGCACGACGACCCATCCGGTGATTACGGCCACCGTTCCCGAGGTCTTGATGAAGGCCATGGCGGGCCGGGCCGACGAATCCATGCCGGCAGGAAATGAAGGCGCAGGCACGGTTATCGCCGCGGGTAACTCACCCGCCGCGCAAGCCCTGGTCGGCACAATGGTCGCCGCCTTTGGCGGTGCCATGTACACCCAATATCGGGCTGTAAAAGTCGCCCAGTGTCTAGCCTTGCCAGCCGGAACTACAGCAACCGAAGGAGCTTCGTGCTTCGTAAATCCCTTAACCTCGCTCGGCATGGTTGAAACCATGAAACTTGAGGGCCACAGCGCTCTGATTCATACCGCTGCTGCGTCCAATCTTGGTCAAATGCTCAACAGAATTTGTATGAAAGATGGCGTCGAGCTGATCAATATCGTGCGTGGCGAAGCGCAAGAAAAAGTATTGAGAGATTTAGGTGCGAAGTATGTGGTCAACTCGAGTGCGCCCACATTTCTTGAGGACCTGACCGATGCCATCGGCAAAACCGGAGCAACCCTCGCCTTCGACGCCATTGGCGGTGGCAAGCTGGCCGGTCAAATTCTTGGCTGCATGGAAGCGGCA
>JANLRI010000256.1:0-2126 GCA_031361565.1 Betaproteobacteria bacterium
CAGCATGAGCCTCGTCGATACCGGACCTGCCTCACGGGCGCTGCAAGGAGGCCGGGTAAAAGCTTTGGCGATTACCTCAACAGAGCGGCTACCTGAGATGGCGAGCATCCCAACCATGAGCGAGTTGGGTATCGACCTCAAGGTATCGTTCTGGAGTGGCCTGCTGGCACCCGCGGGCACACCCGCGCCGATCCTCAAACAACTGCACGAGGAAGTCGCTCGTGTACTCGCCATGCCCGATGTGATCAAGCGCATTGCGACCCTCTCTATTACTCCGAAGAGCAGCACACCTGAGGATTTCGCCAAGCTCATCGCCAGCGAAATTCCGCTCTGGAAAAAAGTGGCGCAGGACAACAACATCAAGGCGGAGTGAACATCACTCCCCTTGGAAAAGCAATGAGTGGACCAACAATGAACCCATCTAATTTAAGCGAGTCAACTTTGACCAAAAGTGGTGAGGTAGCGCTCGGTCTTAGTGCCCCACGCACTGAAGCCGTTCGCGCTCAGGTGAGTGCGCAGGAGTGGCAGGCCCGAGTCGATCTTGCCGCTTGTTACCGCCTCGCCGCCAAGTATGGCTGGACCGATCTCATCTACACCCACATCTCGGCCCGAGTACCTGGGCCAGAGGAGCACTTTCTCCTCAACCCCTTTGGATATATGTTCGATGAAGTGTGCGCCTCCAACCTGGTGAAAGTCGACCTCGACGGCAACCTGATTGGCGACACGCCCCACTTCATTCATCGCGCGGGCTTCATAATTCATAGCGCCATCCATGCTGCACGTCCCGACGCGGCCTGCGTGATTCATGCGCATACCAGGGCAGGGCTGGCCGTATCCGTTATGAAAAGCGGTCTACTGCCTTTAACCCAACATGCCATGCTGTTCCATGGCCTGGTGGCCTATCACGATAGTGAGGGGTTTGCCCAGCAAACCGAAGAGCGCGCCCGACTAGCCGCTGATCTTGGCGATAAACCCGTGATGATCCTTCGCAATCATGGCACCTTAGTGGCAGGTCGCAGCGTGCCTGAGGCGTTCAGCATGATGTGGCATTTAGAGATGGCGATGCAAGCGCAGGTGGACGCTCTGGCGGTGACCAATGATCCGAACCTTCCTGGCGAAGGTGTCGCCGAGGCGATCGTGAAGCGCGCCTTCACAGGCAAGCCACTAAGCGAATATAAGCCCGGCGACTCACCACTCGGCCGTCTGGAATGGCCAGCGCTGTTGCGCATGTTAGATCGCAACGATAGTTCATATCGCTTGTAGCGGGTGGAGATCAGGTCGTTTCAAAAGAAATTGTACGGACCCGGATACTTTCCGATAAAGGACAGATGGCTCACCATGCCCATGCCCATGCCCATGCCCATGCCAGGTTGCCACAGGTGAAGCATACAAGCCTGGGGCGCCAGAAAAGATTGCGGCTTGGATGATGTCGCGAAGCCCATCAGGTGCGCGAAGGGCGTACTCGTCTAAATACGGGATACCTGATGCAAAGGGAGGGTGATGCATGAGCACGAGCGTCGGTTTTTCGCGATTCGCTCTTAGAGTTTCTTCAAACCAAGCCAAGCCTGCGGCATCAATTGCGCCGTAATGCTCGCCGGTGACACAAGTCTCCAAAGCAATCACGCGCACCGGCCAATCCTCAAGGCAGTAGTGCAGATTTCCCGTGTTGGGCAGGTAGCCATGCTCACTAAAAACAAGTCGCAACCTTTCGCGAACATCATGGTTACCCGGAATGACGCGATAGGGAATCTTCAGGCGCCCCAACAACTCCAGGGCGTGTTCGTATTCACTCGCTCGACCTTCATCAGTGAGATCACCCGTCACCAGAACAAGGTCAGGCAGACGATCAAGTCGATGGAGATGGTTGATCGCATCCAATAAAAGCGCATTGCTTTTGGCCACTCCCTTGTAGAGCACACCGAGGGCGCAAACATGAGGGTCAGAAATTTGCGCGATGAGCATGTCGTTTCACCTTGGCATGTTGAAAATGATGATGGAAGCCCGAGCATAGGCGAAGCGCCCTACGCGATTGCTTCTAAAAAACGCATAGGAAGGCATTCCATGATCATAAACGGAACGAGAAAAGCAAGCGGTTTTGCCGGATCCCCTGGTCTGTATTGAAGATC
>JANLRI010000258.1:0-7178 GCA_031361565.1 Betaproteobacteria bacterium
GGCGATTCACAACGTATCCACGGCAGAAGCTATTTTGATGGGTGTGCGTTCGGGGCTCGATGCCGCGATGATCGTCAAGGTCGTGGCTGACGGTGCGGGTGGTTCGCGCATGTTTCAGGTGCGTGGCCCTGCAATGGTGAATCGTAGTTGGTCCGACGCTACGATGAAGGTGTCGACCTGGCAGAAAGACATGCGCCTCATCAATGATGCCTTGCAAGCTACCAATACTCCGGCACCTCTTTTTGCGAGCACCATGCCCATCTATAACGCGGCTATGGCGCTTGGTCACGGCATGGATGACACGGCAGCCGTTTATGCGGTTCTTGAACGCTTAATTGGAGAGAGCGTTGCACTGAAAATCAAAGACGTTAAAGTGAGAGAGGGCGACATTATAGGTTCTGCGAAGCGCCCACCCAAGGGAGCGGCTCGGAAACAGTGACGAGTTTTTATAGTGTCCTTAGTCATCACCTTCGCCTAGCCTATGTCTTTTTATCTTGCTGCTTGGTATTTGGCGGTCAGCACTATTTGCTTTGTTACCTACGGGTTTGACAAGTCCGCGGCGCGGGCTGGCCGGCGGAGAGTTTCCGAAGGCAGGCTACATTTCGTAAGCATTATTGGAGGCTGGCCAGGGGCCATTTTGGCGCAACAGGTTTTCAGACATAAGTCGAGAAAACGCGAATTTCAAATAGTTTTTTGGATCACGGTTTCGCTGAACTTAGGCGCTTGTGTGATTTGGTTTTCGCCATTTCTAAAAGAGGTTCGTCTTTGGATGTGAAGCTCGCGCAAGAGCGTACCATCTCTCAATCAAGCACCGAGGCCGCATGAGGGAGTTGCTTATTCGAATGATCGACGGACATCGAATCATGTTTGGTCAGGATCTTGGTTAGGGAATCAGGATCGCGTGTTTCGCTTTGTTTCCAGTATTCATGCGCATGTTTGGTGCGGCTTTGCTATCCTAAGTTCCTACCTATGTATCCATTGATCCTTCATTTTTGGTTCCGAGAAATTTCCCCCGCGCAGTGGTGGAAGGTGGACCCCGCATTTGATCAGTTGATCCGCGATCGTTTCGCGGACACTCATCTCCAGGCCACCCAAGCGGAACTTTTCGAGTGGCGCACCACGCCGAGAGGCCGTTTAGCTGAGATCATTGTTTTAGATCAGTTCTCGCGCAACATGTATCGGGGCGAGCGCCGTGCCTTCGCTGCGGACAGTCTTGCCTTGGCCTTGGCTCAGGAAGCGGTGGCGGCAAAGCTTGATCTTGAACTTCCAGATGAGGAACGGGTTTTTCTCTACATGCCGTTCATGCATAGCGAGTCGCGCGTCATCCACCAAGTCGCCGAGCGTTTGTTTAAAGCAAACGCCGCGCAGGGCAACTACGAGTTTGAACTTCGCCACAAGGCGATCATTGACCGTTTTGGTCGCTACCCGCACCGTAACGAAATCATGGCACGTCAATCGTCTCAGGAGGAGATTGCCTTCCTCGCCGAGCCGGGCTCAAGCTTCTAGCGTTTGTAACGAAAAGTTGTGAAAAAAGTCCTGTCGGAATTCTTTTCACTTGCGGCCCAGTCACAATCGATAAAATGATTGAAATCATAGGTTTAGCACACATGGCATGATGAATGCTTAGCCTTCAGAATGCTGAACCGCCTATCCGTTTCAATTTTTCTAAGCTTTGTGGCGATACTTATCGCTTTTTATTCGGGCTTTGTTTTTAGTCAAGCTATTCCAAACGGCAGCGCTAGACCTTTACGCACGGCGCAGGCGAGTCTTACGGTATCAGTAAATGTGCTGTCGACCTGTAACTTTCAGGTCAATCCGCAGACTCCAATGGCCCTTGATCGACCGGTCGGCCAAAGCACGGGGTTTGGGGCTCGTTGCAGTTTGACCCAGCCCCTCGTTGTGTCAGGCACCTCGAGTGGCGGCGTGCTCGCGGCGTCCACTTCTCAGGCTAATTTGCAAGTCTCTCCAAGCTCGACTCGCCTCAGCACTCAAGGCGGCACGCCGTATTGGGCAGAGACAACCGACCTTGGACTATTCGTCACCTTCTAATGAAGCATTGAGTATCATGGGCGCTTCGTTTGATCGCCACTGGAACTTCAATGAGCACTGAACAACGTTTTCCACCTCCCAGCCTTGATTCACTGCCCGAGGATATTCGCGGACTGATTCTTTCAGTCCAGGAAAAATCCGGTTTTGTCCCTAATGTATTCCTCAAATTGGCGCGTCGCCCGGATGAGTTCCGAGCCTTCTTTGCCTATCACGACGCTTTAATGCTGAGAGAAAATAATCTCAGCAAGGCCGAAAAAGAAATGATTGTGGTGGCGACGAGTGGGGCCAATCATTGCCTTTACTGTGTCGTGGCTCACGGTGCGATTTTAAGAATATTTGCCAAGAACCCTAGAGTGGCGGATCAAGTTGCACTCAATTATCGTAAGGCCGAGATTAGCGCGCGTCAAATCGCCATGCTCGACTTCGCGATGAAAGTTGCAACCGATTCCGCGAGTCTTGCTGAGGAAGACTACGCGGCCTTATTTGCTCACGGTTTTAATCAGGAAGACGCTTGGGACATTGGTGCGATAGCAGCCTTTTTTGCGCTCAGTAATCGCATGGCCAACTTGAGCAGCATGATGCCCAACGAAGAGTTTTATTTAATGGGGCGCCTGCCGCGCGAGAAGAAGGCTTAGTGCGCCTAGTGGGGTAATTTATTAAAACAAAAACACTATGCGCCATGCCGCGCGATGAGCCAAACCCCAACACAAATAAAGGCAATTCCGGCCCAACCGGTGCCGGTTAATTGCTCGCCCAGCCAGTAACGCGCGATCAAGGCATTGACAATGTAGCCAATGGAGAGCATTGGGTAGGCCACCGTGACCGGAACCCGTGCGAGTGCCGCGATCCAAACCACTACACTGATACCGTAGAAGGAAAAACCTAATAGAAATGGCCATTGGCTCATGATTTTGAGTCCGGTCTCCCAGGCCGCGGCCATCGTGAAGTCCAAGTGGCCGGCTCGGTTTGTACCCATCTTCAGAAGCAATTGGGCGAAAGCATTAAGAAGTACACCCGTGAGTACCAGGGCAAAACTAGTAGCGTTCATGAAGCCTTATCGGGGTTTTATTGTTTGTTTTCTAAACGTTAAAGTGAGTTTAGGCGACGTTAAGTTATTTTTAAAGCTCAAAGCTTAAAAATTTGGTCTTGGTGGGAGTAAAATCGCCGCCCATGACTTCTCATTCTAACCAAGGCGCCATCCCCGCGCTGACACTTGCCGCCTTAGGCATTGTCTATGGGGACATAGGCACCAGCCCGCTTTACGCTTTCAAGGAAGCCTTTAACGGGGCGCATGCCATTCCTTTAACGTCGGAAAATGTCTTCGGCGTCTTGTCGATGATGTTTTGGGCAGTCGCCATTATTGTCGCGCTCAAATACGTGGTGATCATGCTTCGCTTCGACAATAAAGGTGACGGCGGCGTACTCGCCTTGCTCTCCTATTCCGTGAGTGTTCTACGTGAAAGGCCAAAGCTTGCATGGGCTGTCACGGTCTTGGGCGCGATTTCAGCATCTTTGTTTTATGGCGATGCGGTGATCACCCCCGCCATGACGGTGATGTCAGCCGTCGAAGGCATCAACGTAGTCTCCAAGCATTTTGAGCGCTTCACCGTGCCGATTGCCTTGCTCATCCTGATTGGGCTGTTTGCTTTTCAACGCAAAGGCACGGCCAAAGTAGGGGCCTTGTTTGGTCCGGTCATGGTCATTTGGTTTTTGACGATCGCAGTATTGGGCCTCATGAGCATCGCCAAATCGCCCGAGATTCTTCGCGCTTTGAGCCCCACCTATGCCATTGGCTTCTCCATTGCACATCCTGGTTTGGCTTTCATCGCCTCGTCGGCCGTGTTTTTGTGCTTGACGGGCGCGGAAGCTCTCTATGCCGACATGGGCCACTTTGGTCCAAAGCCCGTCCGCATTGCCTGGTTTTCCATGGTGATGCCCTCGCTCATGTTGAACTATTTTGGGCAAGGCGCACTCGTGTTGCGGCAACCCGAGGCGGTTAAGAATCCATTCTATTTCTTGGCCCCGGATTTCTTGTTGATCCCGATGGTGATCTTGGCGACTATGGCTGCGGTCATCGCCTCGCAGGCCACCATCTCAGGCGCGTTCTCGGCCACACAACAAGCCTCACGATTGAACCTTTTGCCTCGTTTGCAAATCAAGCACACCTCGGATACCGCCCAAGGCCAAATCTATATTCCTATCGTCAATTGGATTCTGCTGCTGTTGGTGATTGTCTTGGTGCTCGGCTTTCAAAATTCCGAAAAGCTTGCGGCGGCGTACGGAATTGCCGTGGCTGGTGATTTGGTGATTAGCAGCATCATCGTGTTGCTGACGCTAGGCCTGATGCGCGGGCGCAAGCACTGGTTTCTACTCGCTTTTTTTGTCTTTGCCTTGGCGTTAGAGTTAGTGTTTCTCTTCGCCAATGCCCGAAAAATTCCTGACGGAGGTTGGTTCCCACTCGTACTCTCGGTCATTATCGTCACCGTGTTTCTCACCTGGCGCGTGGGTATGGAAAACATGCGTTCCAAGAAAGAAGCATTCCCGAAAGGCGGTATCGATGGGCTTTGTTTGCCCCTGGGTGATGTGCCCAGGGTGCCCGGTAATGCCATCTTCTTTAGCTCGAGCAAGGGCGGCTGCCCAAGTGCGTTTTTGCATAACCTCAAGCACAATAAAGTGGTGCATGAACAAACTGCCTTTTTGACCGTCTTGTTTGCCGATATCCCGCACATCGCCGATGCGGATCGGGTCGAGGTTATCAAAGGAGAGAACGGCATTTATAGTATCGTCGCCCAAGTCGGTTATCGTGAGGATCCGGACATTGAGCCGATCTTGCGTCTAGCGGCCGAAAAAGGCGTGACTTTTGAGATGGAGGATACTTCTTTCTTTACAAGCAAGCCGACGGTCGTGTCTTTGGATCAGGGAGGCTTCTTCGCTTGGAGAAAATCGCTGTTCCGCTGGATGTTGCAAAGCTCCACTTCGGTGGCGAGTTACTTCAAGTTGCCGCCAAACCGAGTGGTAGAACTGGGCGCTCAGCTCGCGATTTAGGCGGGCTTATGGCCCGGTAGATGCCGGGCGAATGCCCTATACGGTTGACCACCTGTAGGTCTAGTCCCTCGCTTGCGAGGGTTTTTCATTTTAATTTTAGTGTCGTTGATGGCCATCAAGAATCAACAATATAGCGAAGCATCGATCCGGGTGCTTAAGGGCCTGGAGCCCGTCAAGCAGCGGCCCGGGATGTATACCCGTACCGATAATCCCATGCATATTATTCAGGAGGTTTTGGATAATGCGGCAGACGAGGCTCTAGCCGGCTATTGCAAAAACATCTACGTCATTCAACATGGCGATGGAAGTGTCTCGGTCGAAGACGACGGCCGCGGTATCCCCGTGGGCATGCACCCGGAAGAGAAAGTGCCGGTTGTGGAAATCGTTTTTACTCGCCTGCATGCGGGCGGCAAGTTTGACAAGGCTTCGGGCGGGGCCTACAGCTTCTCGGGCGGATTACACGGCGTAGGTGTATCGGTGACCAATGCGCTCTCTAAGCGCTTAGAGGTCACGGTTTGGCGCGACGGCGGTGAGCATCAAATTGTTTTTCAAGAGGGTGATGTCGTCAAGGTTTTGAACTCGAAGCCTATTCAGAAAACCGAGCGATTGCCAGGCGAGAGACCGCGCGGCGAGAAGTACAGCGGTACTCGTGTTCGCGCCTGGCCTAACCCCAAGTATTTTGATGCGCCTACTTTCCCCTTGAGCGAGTTGCATCATCTGCTGCGCGCCAAAGCGGTTCTCTTAGGCGGCCTGCAGGTGCACTATCTCGATGAGAAAAGCGGCAAGACCCAAACCTGGGTTTACAAAGAAGGCCTAAGAAGTTATCTACAGGAAGCGCTAATCGCGGGTGGCGCAAGCGACCCGATTATTCCCTTGTTCGAAGGCGAGCAATACATGGACGCTCAACATGACACCTTCGCTGAGGGCGAGGGTGCACAGTGGGTGGTGGCGTTTTCTGAGGAAGGGGCACTGCTACGTGAATCCTATGTGAACCTCATTTCGACCAGTGCGGGCGGCACCCATGAGGCTGGCCTAAGAGATGGACTGTTCGCCGCCGCGAAGAGTTTTATTGAGATCCATAATCTCCTGCCCAAAGGCGTCAAGCTCTTACCGGAGGATGTATTCGCGCGTGCAAGTTTTGTTCTGTCTGCGAAAGTTCTTGATCCGCAGTTTCAGGGTCAGGTGAAAGAGCGTTTGAATTCCCGTGATGCCTTGCGTTTAGTCTCCAACATCACTAAACCAAAACTTGAACTCTGGCTTAACCAGCATGTCGAGTATGGCAAAAGGCTTGCCGAGTTGGTAATACGACAGGCCCAGGCGCGCAGCCGTGCTTTGCAAAAGGTCGAGAAGAAAAAGAGTTCAGGCGTCGCTGTATTGCCGGGCAAGCTCACCGATTGCGAATCCAGTGACATTGCTCGTAATGAAGTATTCCTGGTCGAGGGTGACTCCGCGGGTGGCTCTGCAAAAATGGGTCGCGACAAAGGGTTTCAAGCGATTCTGCCTCTGCGCGGTAAGGTGCTTAATAGCTGGGAGACCGAGCGTGATCGCCTGTTTGCCAATACTGAGATTCACGATATTTCAGTAGCGATTGGCGTCGACCCTCACAGCCCCGGTGATACACCGAACCTCTCGCAATTGCGCTATGGAAAGATTTGCATCCTGTCGGATGCCGACGTCGACGGCTCTCATATTCAAGTGTTGCTGCTGACCTTGTTTTATAAGCACTTTCCTAAACTTATTGAGTTAGGTCATGTGCATATTGCCAAGCCACCTTTGTTCCGGGTTGACGTACCAGCTCAGGGCAAACGCCCTTTGAGAAAGATCTATTGTCTGGACGAGGGTGAGCTCAAGCACGTCGAGGACAAGCTTCGCAAGGAAGGCATCCGAGAAGGCCTCTGGTCGATTTCGCGCTTTAAGGGTCTGGGAGAAATGAATGCCGAACAACTCTGGGAAACGACCATGAATCCGGAGACACGCCGGTTTTTGCAAGTGGAGTTTGGCGCGCAAGGTGCGACCCACACCAATGAGCGATTCAATATGTTAATGGGGCGCAACGAAGCCGCCTCGCGCCGTGCCTGGCTTGA
>JANLRI010000275.1:0-13271 GCA_031361565.1 Betaproteobacteria bacterium
CCGTCACGTTCACCGCAGAAGTTCCGACCGGGACACCACTAAACGTGTAATCGCCGGTGGCATTGGTAGTCGTCGTCCGCACCAGACCTTGAGGATCGGTGAGGGTAACAGTGAGGCCGGCCAAGTTGGGCTCACCAACGGATTGGGTACCATTGCCGTTAGGGTCGGTGAACACGTGGCCGGTTATGGTGCCTTGCGGTTGGAAACCAACCGGGGTGGCGGCGGTCGAGGTGCCGACGGTAACCACAACGTTTTGCGGATCGTTGGTGGTGGTGAGGATGTGGCTGGACGGAGCGGTGACATTCACGGAGCTGGTGCCAACCGGAACACTGGTGAAGGTGTAATCGCCGGTGGCATTTGTCGTGGTGGTGCGGGTAACGCCGAAGGGATCGGTGAGGGTAACGGTGAGGCCCGCGAGGTTTGCTTCGCCGCCACCTTGGAGGGCATTGCCGTTCACGTCGGAGTAAACGTGACCGGACACGGTGCCGAGGGGCTGAAACCCAACCGGGGTGGCCGCGATCGAAGTGCCTGCGGTTACCACAACATTTTGGGGATCGTTGCTGGTGGTGAGGGCGGTGTTGGCCGGGTCGGTAACGTTTACGCTCGACGTGCCAGCGGGAACTGCGGTAAAGGTGTAGTTACCCGTGGCATCGGTGGTGGTGGTGCGAGTAACGCCGAACGGATCGGTCAAGGTGACCGTCAAACCGCTCAGGTCAACATCGCCGGCACCTTGCAGCGCGTTGGCGTTTGCATCGCTGAACACGTGACCGGTGATCGTTCCGCGAGGCTGGAAACCAACCGGGGTCGCAGCGGTCGAAACACCTACGGTAACCGCGACGTTTTGTGGATCGTTCGAAGTGGTGAGCGCGTTGCCCGAAGGGTCAGTCACGTTCACCGAGTTGGTTCCGGCGGGAACGGCGGTAAAGGTGTAATCGCCGGTGGCATTCGTCGTTGTCGTGCGGGTCACGCCAAAGGGATCGGTCAACGTAACGGTTAGGCCGCTCAAATCAACATCGCCAACACCCTGCAACGCATTGCCATTGGCATCAGAAAAGACATGACCGGTTACCGTGCCGCGAGGCTGAAAACCAACCGGAGTAGCTGCGGTCGACGCTCCTGCCGTGACCACAACGTTCTGCGGATCGTTCGATGTGGTGAGTGCGTTGCCCGCAGGGTCGGTCACGTTGACCGAAGACGTACCGGCGGGAACAGCAGTGAACGTGTAGTTACCGGTCGAATCGGTGGTGGTTGTGCGGGTAACGCCAAAGGGATCGGTCAAGGTAACGGTTAGGCCGCTGAGATCAATATCGCCCGCTCCTTGCAAAGCATTGCCGTTGGCATCAGAAAACACATGACCGGTAACCGCGCCACGAGGCTGGAATCCAACGGCGGTAGCCGTCGCCGTGGTGCCGGTAGCGACGGTTACGTTCTGCGGATCATTCGAGGTGGTGAGTGCATTGCCGATCGGATCGGTGACGTTGACCGAAGCCACGCCGACCGGGATGCCACCGAAGGCATAGTCGCCGTTGACATCGGTCAAGGTGGTGCGGGCCACACCGTATAAATCGGTGAGGGTAACGGTGAGTCCGGCGAGGTTGATGTCGCCGACACCCTGAAGTGCGTTGCCGTTGGCATCGGAGAAGACATGGCCGGTGACCGAACCACGCTGCTGGTAGCCAACTGGGGTCGCCGCCGTCGAGGTGCCGACGGATACAACTACGTTTTGTGGATCGTTCGCCGTGGTCAATGCCGTGCCAGCGGGATCGGTGATGTTCACGCTCGAGGTGCCGACAGCAATCCCGGTGAACGTGTAGTTACCAGTGGCATCGGTTGTGGTGGTGCGAACAACACCATTGGGATCGGTCAAGGTCACGGTCAACCCGCTGAGATCAGCTTCGCCCGCTCCTTGCAACGCATTGCCATTGGCATCAGAAAACACATGGCCGGTCACCGTGCCGCGAGGTTGGAAACCAACCGGGGTGGCAGCCGTCGACGCGCCGACGGCAACAACCACGTTCTGCGGATCATTTGCTGTGGTCAGTCCGTTTGAGGCCGGATCGGTTACGTTCACGCTCGAGGTGCCGACGGCCACGCCAGTGAAGCTGTAATTGCCCGTGGCATCAGTGGTCGTGGTGAGGATAACGCCGTTGGGATCGGTCAAGGTCACGGTCAACCCGCCTAAATCAATATCGCCCGCTCCTTGCAAAGCATTGCCATTGGCATCAGAAAACACATGACCGGTAACGGTACCGCGAGGCTGGAAACCAACCGGGGTGGTGGCGACCGAGGTGTTGAGCACAACCGTTACAGTCTGGGGATCATTCGCCGTGGTCAGCGCATTTGAGGCCGGATCGGTAACGTTGAGCGAAGCCGTCCCTGTCGGCACGCCGGTAAAGGAGTAGTTGCCGCTGGAATCGGTGGTGGTGGTGCGGATGGTTCCGAGCGCATCGGTAAGAGTGACGGTAATGCCAGCCAGGTTGATTTCACCGGCGGCTTGCAGTGCGTTGCCGTTGACATCGCTGTACACATGGCCGGTGATCGAACCTTGCGGGTGGTACCCGACCGGGGTGGTGGCAACGGTACCGCCCGTGGCGACGGTCACGGTTTGTGGATCGTTGGCCGTCGAGAGGATGTATCCAGCTGGATCGGTGACGTTCAGCGTGGTGGCGCCGATAGGTACGTTGGCGAAGCTGTAGTTGCCGGTGGCGTCGGTGGTGGTCGTGCGGGTGGCACCATAGACATCTGTCAAGGTGACGGTGAGTCCGCTCAAATTGGTCTCGCCAGCATTTTGCAGGGCGTTGTTATTGGTGTCGCTATAGACATGGCCAGTTACGGTTCCGACTGGTTGAAATCCAACCGGGGTAGCAGCGGTCGTGGCGCCCGAGGTGACCACCACATTTTGGGGGTCATTGGCGGTGGTGAGGATGTTGCCCGCGGGGTCGGTGACGTTGACCGAAGAGGTACCAGTGGGGACGGTAAGGAAGGTGTAGTTACCGCTGGCGTCGGTGGTGGTGGTGCGGATGGTGCCGAGCGGATCGGTGAGGGTAACGGTGAGGCCAGCGAGGTTTGCTTCGCCGGCAGCCTGCAGTGCATTGCCGTTGCTGTCGGTATAGACATGACCGGTGATGGTTCCATACGCCAAGCAGACGAGAGCCAAAGGCGTGTTAACCGTGTCGGTGACGATGTTGCCAGTTACATCCGCGGTGCCGACGCCAGCCAACGTTGGGCGATCCTTGATAGTGGCTTGGTTTGTGAGCGTGGCTGGACAAGTTGCCGTGGTGGCGATTTGCTGCTGATAGGTAATGGTCAGCGTTTCGCCAACATTGAGTCCGCGGAGCCCATTTTGTGCGACCGGGATTGCTGCGCCCGAGTAGACCCGTGAGCAGTTGGTGGCGCCGGGCATGGCGGAACCCACAGTGACTCCAGCACAGCTGAACGTGCCAGTGTCCATATTGGTGCTTGCCGTTCCACCCGACACGCCAACGGACAACACTTTGAACGTGGGGGAAGCTGGACCGTTGGGACCGAGCGGGAGGGTATCGGTGAGGTCGAGCGTGTCACCTCGGGTCATAACGTCTGGACCGTTGTTGGTTACTGAGACCGTCCACACCGCCGTGTATCCAACGGTCATGGTCGTTGGGCTTGCCGTCTTGGTTAAAGCCAAGTCGTAAAGACAGGGTTTCCAGTCGACGTTCAAACTGCCGTTGGTGCCGTTGACCGCCGCGCCTGCAGCAGTTGGCGTACCGGCAACGGCAGCAAACCCAGCGGTAGGAGTGGCCGAAGGAATCGGAGAAACTGCAGCGACCACGCTCGAACCGCCACCGCCACCGGCTCCGGTTACGGAGTCAATGCTGGTACTTGCGCCGCCACCGCCACCGGTTACGCCACCGCCACCGCCACCCCCAGAGTCGAAGCTGGCTTCCGGTCCACCGTTACCGCCAGTGCCGTTGCCCAGGCCCGCGCCAGCTGCACCGTTTGCGGCCGCTTGTGCAGAGTTCACGCCGCCAACGCCACCGGCTGCGATCGCGCCACCGCCACCACCGGTGTTAGTTACGCCTGCAGCATCTTGGCCGGCAAAGCCAGCAGAACCTGGCGCAACTGCACCCAACGTTGCAGGAATACCAGCTACCCCACCGTTACCAACGTTGGGCAACTGGTGCGAGCCGCCGCCGCCGCCACCACCGCCAGCGATCATCAGCGAAGTGCCACCAACGATAAATTCCGTTCGTCCGCCACCGCCACCACCACGGTGATTGGTCGCTACGGGAACCGTGCCTGGCGCACCGCCTGCGCCGGTTGTTCCGCTAACTCCGCCAGTTGTTGTTGTTCCGCCGCCGCCAACGGCACCGGAGTACGCCTGGCCAGGAAGCAGATCAAACGTTGCTGTGATCTTTGTGCCGGCTGCACCGACACCACCATTGGTATTGGCTACACCGCTCGATGCGCCGCCACCGCCCGTGCCAACGACGGTTGCCCGGCAGGTGCCATCGGGAACCACGCCAGCGGCGAGCAAACCTGGGGTAGCACCAGCGACTGCGGCGGGTCCAACGGTGGGGTTGGCCAACACAGGCTGAATTGCGGTCACAAACAGCGACATGCCAAGCACTGCGGTCACGGCTGCAACCGCTGAAGCTATACGACCAAAACCTCGTCCAGCTAGGGCGGAAAGAGGGCGACGGGTACCGCCAGAAGACCTTCCAACAACGTTGTCTTGATCACCGCTGCGCCCCACGGCGCGCGGAAAGAGAGTCGGAATGGTCTTCACAGTGTTTTATCGGCCCTACTTGCGGGGAACTTAATCACAAGCGACGGATAACCTCACCGAATCGATAGGTCGCTTGACCTTTTCCGGATTCAAACGGGCTGACTACCTACATTCAGGAGAAATACTTCAATATCCAAATTGAAAATGGAATCTCTGTGTGCATATAGGCACGTTTCAAATATCGACCCGCGACGCGGAAAGGCGCAGGAACTTGAAAGTCCCGGCGCCTTGCGTTCTTTGAAGTTCCTGCATGGAACCTGTCGGGTAACCGCACCGTCGGGGTTCCATGACACGCCTCTACCTGGACGCAATGTCCTTACGACGGCGGCGTCTGCCGATTCGCATGGTGGCAAGACCACCCAGGCTCAGGAACAGGCCGGTGAGGGCCACTGATTTGGCGTCGCCTCCCGTAAAAGCCAAAACAGCGTCGATAGCTTCAACCGCGTCGCCACCGATGGAGGGCTCGCTCTTAACGATTTTGATGCCACGGGTCTTCTTCTTGGGTGGGTTCTTCAGCCATTCTTTCCACATAACGTCTCGGTCGGTGGCGGTGTTGTTGTTGCGATCAGGATCGATCAGACCCTCCGGCGGGGTGGCCGTGGCGATGTTGATAAGGTCGGCCAACTGGGTCTTAGAGATGGTGCCACTGAGCAGGAAGGTGACCTTGCCGTTGGGGCGGATATTGACGGCAACGTCTTTGATATCGCCCTTGCCAGAAGCATCCGAGCACAGTGATCCTTCGCTGGCTTCACACGTCCAGGACACATCGCTGAGTCCCTTCGGCACCCGGTCGTTGATCAGAACACCCATTCCGCTAGAAGGGCCGGTGTTGGAGACGACGATCTCGTACTCGTTTTCGCGCCCCTGTACAGCATGGGGGGTGAAGTCGTCTTTGGTGATGGCGATGTCGGCCATGCGGATGTTTTTGGCCTTATCGGTTGCGGTGTTATTGACAGGATCTGTGTCTATAGAGCCACTGGACAGTTCGATCGTGGCGGTGTTTTCGATGTCATCAGGGGCATCCACATCGACCATGGCAGTGATGGTGAACGTGGCAAATGCCTTTGGCGCCAGGTCCACAGTTGTGTCTATACTGCCATTTCCGCTGGCTGTTCCACATTTCGCTGCTGGCACCACGGCGGAACACGTCCATGTGGCTCCGGTTAGATACGCCGGGAGAATGTCGAGAACCTTGGCGGAACGAACACCAGAAGGGCCGTCATTGGAAACGGTGACGGTGTAAGTGAGGGGCTTGCCTGCGGTGACCACACCCGTGTGGGTTTTGGTGACCTTGGCATTGGCCTTGATGATGATCTTGTCGGTATCGGTGGCCTCGTTGTTCGAGGGATCAGTATCGGTTGAGCCAGACGCCATGGTGGCCGAAACCGTGTTGACGAGGTCGCCCTTAGTGGTATCGAAGTTGGGATCAACGGTTACCTTAATCACAAACGTGGCCACTCCATCGGCCTTCAAGTCAACCGTTGTGATGATGCTGCCGCTGCCGGTAGGGGCAGCACAAATGCTCTTCTCGGTGGCGGAACAGGTCCACTCGGCCTTCAACAGAGCTTCGGCCAACTTGTCGGTTACGGCAACGGCCTTGGCCGAAGAAGGGCCTTTATTGGTAACGGTGATGGTGTATTCGGTCTTTTCGCCGGCCACCACTTCATCGATACCGTCGGTCTTCGTGACCACAACATCAGATTCCGGAATGAGCTTGTCTACGTCGGCGGCCATATCGTTGCCGGAGTTCACGTCAACACCTTTGCCACCTGAAACCGAGGCTTCGTTGCGGAGTTCACCGGTGGCATCAGGGTCAACCGTACCGACCACCGTGAACACGGCTTTGGCGCCCGGGGCTAGGTCAATGGTGGCGTCGATTGCGGAGGTAGAGGTAATACCTACACAACTGCCCATGCAATCCCACGTGGCATTGATGAGTCCGGCGGGGAACTGATCAACCACATGGGCGCCACGAGCAAATGATGGCCCTTGGTTGGTTACTTCGATGGTGTAGCTGATCTTCTTGCCCGGGGTGGCGGTTTCCTGGTTGTCAGTCTTGGTGATGTTTAGGTCAAATTCCGGAGCGGCCGTATCGGCATCATCGGAGGAGTTGTTGGTGAGATCAGGATCACGAGTACCGGCTGGAGCCTTGATGGTGGCTGTGTTGGTGATATCACCGGCATCGGCGTCTACCTGCGCGTC
This sequence comes from Betaproteobacteria bacterium, assembly GCA_031361565.1. Classification (GTDB taxonomy): domain Bacteria; phylum Pseudomonadota; class Gammaproteobacteria; order Burkholderiales; family Burkholderiaceae_E; genus JAPOKJ01. The sequence continues at coordinate 6,968 of JANLRI010000275.1, forward strand.
TACGGTGATGGTGACTTCGGTGCCGGGCATCATGTCCACAGCAACTAATGGGCTACCCGTTCCACTACCCGAGGCACACGAAACGCCGGTTGGAGCCGTACACGTCCACTTGGCGTTGCTGAGTCCCTTAGGCACAACGTCGCCAACGAGTGCGCCCATGACCGACGATGGGCCGCTGTTCTTGGCGATGATGGTGTAGGTGACGTTTCGACCTGGGGTAATGGTTTGCTTGTTATCGGTCTTGGTTACGGAAAGATCGGCCAGCGGAACAAGAACATCGGTATCGATAGCCTCGTTGTTGGCCATATTGGGATCATCTTCGAGCAGGGTCACGTTGACCTTGTTGACCACAGAACCACGAGCGGCTGGATCAATCTTGGCTAGTACTCGGTAGACCACGGTGCCACCAGGGATAACGATTACCCCCAATTCGGCGATCGAGCCCGAACCTGAGGCGTGCGGACATACCGAGCCAGGGGTTGCGGTACAGGTCCAGGTTGAGCCAGTGATGGGCAGCAGGTTCGGGTCGATGGCCACAACACTGTTGGCGGTCGATGGTCCGGCGTTGCTGAGGGTGATCACATACGTGCTGATATCGCCGGGTGCGCTTTCGGTGGTGCCGTTGGTTTTGTTAACAGCGAGATCGGCTGCGGCGGTGATTGCGTTGGTGTCGGTAGCCTGATTGTCTGAAGGATCGGTATCAATGGCACCGGCGACGGGGGTAAGAACCACGGTGTTAGTAAGGGCGCCACGAGCCGAGGGGTTCACGTGAGCCTTGACCCAGTAGGTGGCCTTGGCGCCCGAGGCCAGGGTGACCTTCGTGTCGACGGAACCAGTTCCCGTGGCAGCAGAACACGATGAAGCGGCAGCCGCCGGGGCAGGAACACTGTCAATGGCACACGTCCAGGTGGCGCCCGTTAGGTAGGCCGGGAGCGCATCAACAACTGAGGCGTTCACCGCAGTGGAGATACCGGTGTTCGAAACGGTGATTACATAGGTGGTATCGGCGCCTGCCATGACGGAATCGGCGTTATCGGTTTTGGTGGCGATGAGGTTAACCAGCGGAGTGAGCGTGGTTACGTCTCGCGCCGAGTTGTTGGATGGATCAGGATCGATCACATCAGCAGGAATTTCAACCTTGGCATCGTTGATCAGCTCCCCGGCAGATGCGGCGGGATCAACGTCGGCTACGAGGGTGATGGTGACCGACGAGAGTGGTGCAAGGTCGGCCTTCAACCCAATGTCGCCGGTACCGCTAAGGATGGAACAGGTGGCGCCGGATGAGGCACCGCAATCCCAATGGGTGTTTTTGAGGGCGGCGGGAAGAATGTCGGTGATGGGTGCACCGTTTACGCGGGCGGGGCCTTTGTTCAGCACGGTAATGGTGTAGGTGGTGGCCTTGCCTGGGGTTATTTGGGTGGCATTATCGGTCTTCGTGACTACCAGATCCGCGGCGGCGGCAATCCTGCGGCTGTCCGTTGCCGTGGTCGGGCCGGGAGTTGGGTCAAGAAGGGTTGGTGGGTAGGAAACATCAGCGGTGTTGACCAGGGTGCCCGAGGCGTTGGGGTCAAGATCGGCAGTGTAGAGATACGTCACGTCGCCGCCCGGGGCCAGATCAGCAAGTTCGTTGAGTGCACCGGTTCCAGCCACGGCGTTGCATGATGAACCGGCTGTGGCGACACAGGTCCAGGTGGCGTTGGTGAGAGTGGCTGGTGGTGAATCGTGCACGGTGATGCCTGCTGCAAATGATGGGCCTTGATTGGTGGCGGTAATCGTGTACGTGATGGGCAGACCGGCCAGTGCTGGTCCGGCTGGCGCGGTTTTTGTGAGCAGAATATCGGCGGTTGGCGTGAGCGGATCATCATCGGTTGCGGCATTATTGGTGCCATCAGGATCGGCGGTGTCGCCCGGTGTGGCTACCGATGCGGAGTTGGTGATCCGTCCGGTGACGTTGTTGGGAACGTTGCCGCTCACAATATAGGTAAGTACACCTAGGGGTGCGAGGGTGGCGGTGTCGGCAAGATCGCCGTTGCCACTGGCCGCTCCACACGATGAGCCGGTGGAGGAAACACACGTCCAGTTCACGCCGGTGAGGATGGCAGGAACCGTGTCAACGATGGTGGCACCGATAGCTGCTGATGGCCCGGCGTTGCTGACGGTGATGGTGTAGGTGGTGGAGGTTCCCGGAATGACGGCAACTGAGGCATTGGTTTTGGTGAGCTTGAGATTGGCTACCGGGGTAAGGCTGTTGGTATCGGATGCAGTGTTATCAGTAGGGTCAACTTCGCGGGTGCCTGCGGCCGGGGCTGCGGTAGCGATATTGGTGATGGAACCACGAACCGAGGAATCGATACGTGCACGTATGGTATAGGTAGCTGTGGCGTTGGGGGCCAACGACACGGTGGAAGCAATCGAGCCTACGCCCGCCGCAGTACCACATGCTGAAGGGGCAGCGACTGGGGTTACGGAACACGTCCACGTGGCGTTAGTAAGCCCGCTTGGTAAACGATCGGTTACTACCGTTCCAACCGAGGCAGAAAGGCCGGTGTTCTTAACGGTGATGGTGTAAACCACAGTGCCACCCGGAACCGAGGATGGCGCACCATCGGTTTTGGTTACGGCAAGTTTCACGGTTGGCACTAGTACCGAGGTATCGGTTGCCGTGTTGGTGGTGGGGTCAAGGTCTACCACGTCAGCGGGAGGTGTTACCGAGGCAGTATTCGTAAGTGTGCCTACAGCTGCAGGATCGATGGTGCCACTGAGCATGATGGTGAGTTTGGTGTTGGGTAGGAAATCACCCGTGATATTGAGGTTGCCGCTACCACTCGCCGATGAGCATGATGCGCCAGGATCACCAACACAGGTCCAAGAGACATTGGTCAAGTAGGCAGGAACATTGTCAACGATCGAAGCGCCGACAACCTTAGAAGGGCCCTTGTTTTCAACCGTGATGGTGTAGGTGTTTACGTCGCCCGGTACTGCTTCGGCAGAACCATCGGTTTTGGTGAGAACCAGATCCGCGGCGTGGCCAATCTTGCGAGTATCGGCTGCGGTGGTGGGGCCTGGCGTTGGGTCTAGCAACGTCGGTGGGTACACCGCGGTGGCCGTATTGGTGAGGTTACCGTTGGCGGCCGGATCAACATTGGCGGTCAACAGGAACGTGACGGTTCCACCTACGGCGATATCCACCACTTGAGAGAAACCGCCAGTACCGCTGGCCGTTGGACAGGTTGATCCAGCAGTTGCCGAACAGGTCCAGGTTGGGTTCAGCAGTGTCGCAGGAGGGGCATCGGCCACCGTGATTCCCGCAGCAAATGACGGGCCGATGTTCGATGCGGTGATGGTGTAAGTGAGGGGCAAACCGGAAATGGCCGGGCCGGTTGGGGCGATCTTGTTCAACACAATTTCCGCAGTTGGGGTTAGCGGATCGCTATCGGTGGCGGTGGTGTCGGCCGGGGTTGGGTCAACCGTGCCGGTGGGGAGCTTTACCGTGGTGGTATTGGCCAGAATGCCCGTGGCGCCAGCCGGGACGTGGCCGGTGATGAGGTAGCTAAGCGTGCCACCTGAAGCCACGGTGAGGTTTTCGTTGATGCTTCCCAAACCGTTGGCTGCATTGCAGAGTGAGCCGGTTGAGGCCGTACACGTCCAGCTGACGTTGGTAAGTACAAAGGGCACATTGTCGGTGAGGTTGGCGCCGACCAAAGTTGATGGACCATCATTTTTGACGGTGATCACGTACGTGGTGTCGGTGCCAGGAACTACCGCTGCGGCCGAGTTGGTTTTGGTTACGTGGATCTCGGTGGTGGGGACCACGTCATCAACATCGGTGCCGGAGTTATCGAGCGGGTTGGTGTCGGTGGTTCCGGCAGCAACTGTTGCGATAGCCGCGTTGGTAAGCTTGCCCGCAGGTGTGGCGGGGTCAAGGAACGCTGTAACGGTGATAACTACTTTCCCGTTCTTGGCAATGTCGGCAGTGATAGCCACATCACCTGTGCCATTGGCAGCTGAGCAAGTGGAACCAGTACTTGCCGCGCAGCTCCAAGTAGCACCGGTGAGGGCGGTTGGGATGGTGTCGGAGATAGCGGTTCCTACGGCAGTGGATGGGCCGGTATTGAAAACGGTAATGGTGTAGGTGGCCGAGGTGCCCGGAATAATAGTAAGCGCACCATCGGTTTTTACTGTGGTGACATCAACCTGAGGAGTTACCGTATCGGTGTCTTTTGCTGTGGCATCGCCCGGGGTTGGGTCGGTGGTGCCAATGGCATTGGTGGCTACCACCGTGTTGACCAACGGGCCAGCAGGTGTTGCGGGGTCAACGCTGGCGTTCACGGTAAAGGTGGCCACGCCATTGGGGGCGAGATCAACGGTGGTGTTCACCGAACCGAGACCCGAAGTGTTGCCGCAGCTCGAGGCAGCCGTGGCCGAACACGACCAGTTAGCGTTGATCAGCGAAGCAGGAAGAGCGTCAATCACGCTGACACCGCTGGCACGCGACGGGCCTTTGTTGGTGACAGTAATGGTGTACGTGGTGGGCATGCCCGATACCAGGGTGGTTGAACCATTGGTCTTTGTACTTACCAAATCAGCGAGAGGGGTAAGGGTGTTGGTGTCGGTGTCGGAGTCGTTGGAGGAATCAGGATCAAGCGTGCCCGGCTGCGAAACAATCGATGCGGAGTTCACCAACGTGCCAGTGGCTGATGGGCTTATTACGGCGTTTACCACAAAGGTCGCTTTACCATTAGCCAGCAGGGTTACTTTCGTAGCGATGGCGCCTGAACCGCTGGCCGCCAAGCACGATGATCCGGCGGTCGCGGTACAGGTCCAGGTGGCGCCGGTAAGGGCTGCGGATAGTGAGTCGGTTACATCACCGGTTGCGGTTGATGGTCCAGCATTGGCAGCAACGATGGTGTAGCGAATGGGGGTGCCGGGAACGGAGCTGAGGGCACCGTCGGTTTTGGTGATGGAGAGATCAGCTACTCGTCCGAGCGTGTCGGTATCAGTGGCAGCGTCGTTGGTGAGATCTACGTCGGTGAACAATGCGGGTGGCACAACTTTTACGCTGTTGGCCAGAGTGCCGGTGGCATTGGCGTCGATAGTGGCGGTAAGGATGTAGGTGGCCACTCCCCCGGCGACCAACGTAACGGTGGTGCTCAGTGTGGTGGCACCCGAGGCCGCGGCGCACGATGAACCTGCCGTAGCTGAACAGGTCCACGAGACATTGGTAAGTGCACTTGGCAATGTATCTACTACAGCCGCATTGGTGGCCGTTGATGGGCCGGTGTTGGAAACGCGAATGGTATAGGTGGTTACGGTTCCTGGAGCCGAGGCGATCACACCGTTGGTTTTGGTAACGGCCAGATCGCCCGATGGGGTTAGTGGGCCGTTGTCGGTTGCAGCGTTGTTACCCATTGTTGGATCGGTGATGGTGGCTGGCGGTGCGATGGAGGCGGTGTTGTTGAGCGTTCCGGTAGCCGCGGCGTCGATGGTGCCGGTAACGGTGAAGGTAACGCTGGCGCCAACGGGTAGATCAACGAGGGCGTTAATGGAACCGACGCCCGATGCTGGGCAAACGCCCGGGGTCGTGCCCGATCCAGTACACGTCCAGTTGGCAGTCAACAAGATGGCCGGGATCGCGTCGGTAACGGTGGCACCAATAACCGGTGTTGGTCCGTCGTTGGTGGCTACTACCAAGTAGGTGAGTGATGATCCGGGGATGGCGGCGCTGGTGCGGGTTTTGGAAATTCGTAAGTCTGCAAACGATGCCACGACCGAAGCAGAAGTGGCCGAATCGTTACCTGGGCTGCTATCGGTGATGCCAGCTGCTGGGGTAATGGTTGCCGTGTTGTCGAGTGGACCACCTGGTGTTGAAGCAGCAACCGTGCCCGTAACCGTAAGGGTTGCGCTGGTGCCCTTCGGCAACGTGACGGGTACCGAAATACCATTGCCAGACCCTGATGGGGATGAGCACGAAGCACCGGCCCCGGCGACCGCACACGTCCAGGTGACACCGGCAATGGCTGCTGGAACTACGTCGGCAAGTACGGCTGCGGTGGCAGTGGATGGTCCGGCGTTGGTAACGGTAATGGTGTAACCAATGGCCTTGCCTGGCTCAGTTACGCCCGCAGTTCGCACCTTGGTGATAGCCAGATCCACGATGGGGGTTACGTCGTCGGTGTCGGTGGCTTTGTTGTTAGCGAGCGACGGATCGTTGGTTCCCGCCGGTGCAGCGATGTTGGCCGTGTTGGTGAGTGAAGCAATGCCGGCTGCGGTGGTGGGGTCGAGGATGCCGGTGATGGTGAGCTTC
>JANLRI010000252.1:0-8914 GCA_031361565.1 Betaproteobacteria bacterium
ACTCGCGGAGGCGCAACCGGTATGAGTGATAACCGGCTGCCTGATTACATCGATCACATACAGAAGGCTGCGACCGACGTGTGTAGCTTTGTGGAGGGTCTGGCCAAAGACGATTTTCTTGCGGACAAGCGCACCCAGCAGGCCGTCATCATGAGCCTCATCATCATCGGCGAGGCCGCCACCAAGGTGATGGAGGGTTATGTCGCCTTCACTCAGTCGCACCCTGAGGTGCCTTGGCGCAACATGCGCGGTATGCGCAATCGTATGGCCCATGGCTATTTCGACGTCAATCTCGAGTTGGTGTGGCAGACGGCCCAAGAATGGCTGCCGGAATTGCTCAAGCAATTACCCGCCGTGCGCTTGGATGCCGCCACTGAAGACCGTAACAACGAAGGCCTCGAATCATGACAGGCGATCAGCCATGTTGATAGGTTATGCCCGTGTCTCGACTCAAGACCAAAACCTTGAGTTGCAGCGGGAAGCCTTGACCAAGGCGGGATGTAAGAAGGTCTTTGAGGATAAGGTGAGCGGTACAAGGGCCGACCGGCCCGGACTGGCTAAGGTGCAGGAAATACTGCGTGAAGGCGACACGCTTGTGGTTTGGAAACTGGATCGCTTAGGGCGCAGCGTCAAGCAACTGGTCGATCTGGTCGGCGCACTGAACAGGCAATCCGTGCAGTTCAAGAGTTTGACCGACGCTATAGACACGGGTACGCCATCTGGTCGGTTCTTTTTCCATGTCATGGCCAGCCTTGCAGAAATGGAGCGCGATCTCATCGTTGAGCGCACCCGAGCTGGGCTGGCTGTCGCCCGTCAACTTGGCCGCAAAGGCGGCCGCAAACCAAAAATGACAGAAAGCAAGATTGTCTCTGCCAGGAAGTTGCTAGCCAATGGCGTTCCGCCTAGAGACGTCGCCAAAAACCTCGGCGTGTCGATCCCGACGCTCTACCGATGGGTGCCAGCCTCTGCACAGGCTACAGGTACTTTACGCTCGCTTTCTGTGACGACCCGTGACTGATTCGTGCGCATCGACACGCATGCCGATTTGTTTTAAAAACAAGAGGCGCGTCACGCCCGTGTGAAACGGAACAACAAAAATGACCACAAAACTCAATGGCTCCGTCTTGAGTCAAATTCCGTCCGGCGTATGGATACTCGGCTTCGTCAGCATGCTGATGGATATTTCCTCCGAGATGATCCACAGTTTGCTGCCGCTGTTCATGGTTGGCACCTTGGGCGCGAGTGTATTCATGGTGGGGTTGATCGAGGGGCTGGCCGAATCCACCGCACTGATCGTCAAAGTATTCTCTGGCGCGCTTAGTGATTATCTGGGTAAGCGCAAAGGCTTGGCTGTATTTGGCTATGCCTTGGGCGCACTGTCCAAGCCTCTGTTTGCTATCGCGCCAGTTATTAGCGTCGTGCTCACAGCCCGATTTCTGGATCGGATAGGTAAAGGTATCCGTGGTGCGCCCCGTGATGCGCTCGTGGCCGACATCGCACCGGCGGAGATTCGCGGTGCAGCATTCGGCCTGCGGCAGTCACTGGATACGATCGGAGCATTCCTTGGCCCACTGTTAGCGGTCGGCTTAATGCTGTTGTGGGCCAATGATTTTCGGGCGGTGTTCTGGGTAGCGGTGATTCCAGGGTTGATGGCGGTCGCGCTGCTGGTTTTTGGTTTGCGCGAGCCAGAATCTCAGCAAACGGCCAAACGCAGCAATCCGATCCAGCGGGAGAGCTTGAAACGCCTGAGTGGTTCGTATTGGTGGGTAGTGGGTATTGGGGCTGTGTTCACACTGGCTCGCTTCAGTGAAGCGTTTCTGGTTTTGCGTGCCATGCAAGGTGGCGTGCCGGTTGCCTTGGTGCCATTGGTGATGGTCGCGATGAATTTGGTCTATGCCCTGTCTGCGTACCCGTTCGGCAAGCTCTCTGACCGCATGAGCCACAAAACACTGCTGGCACTCGGTCTGATCGTTTTGATCGCGGCTGATCTGGTGTTGGCCAGCAACGATCATTGGGGCGTCGTGCTTGCCGGGGTCACCCTCTGGGGCGTCCACATGGGCATGACGCAGGGCTTGCTGGCGACGATGGTCGCCGATACCGCACCCGCTGACCTGCGCGGTACGGCCTATGGATTCTTCAACTTGGTCAGTGGGCTGGCGATGCTGGTAGCGAGCGTGTTGGCCGGGCTGCTATGGGATCGACTTGGAGCATCATTCACATTCTATGCCGGAGCAGCATTCTGCGCGATCGCACTCGTCGGCTTGGCGTGGCAGCCGATCATGCGGTTAGCCAGGGCTTAGCGTATTTTAAATTCCGTTTTCTGAGACGACCCCACTAGGATTGGTAATTCCGCTTCAAGCTGGGCGATGGTTTTTTCAGGGGTGTCTTGACTTGTTTTGTCCGCCGCCTTGGCACCACCTTGAACTTGCGCGGGCGGTGCGGTAACCGGCGCCGATTGTTGGTTGGCGGACTGCGCCATGGCCCCAAAAAAGCAAACACTTATTGCCAAACTCGGTAGAAAAACTGGCAAACTACGTTTAACCATGGCCCGCATTGCTAACACTCCGTCAGAATCAAGCGAGATACCCGATTGCAACTAGTCTTGTCTCATCCTTTGGACGGAGATAAGGCGGTTTTGTCAGGAATTTCACGCCCGCTGTCCAAGACGCATTTACCCGAGCTCAGCGCTCGATTTTGATCAAATTACGCACAATGACATTTTTAAGAAATACCTGGTACGTTGCTTGCTCGGCCGACACGATCGACGAAAAGCCGCTAGGCCGAACCATTTGCAACGAGCGCATGGTCTTTTATCGCGGCCAAGCCGGGAAGGTCGCCGCCCTTGAAGATTTTTGCCCACATCGCGGTGCACCGCTTTCTTTGGGTAGCGTAATTGAGGGCACATTAACCTGCGGTTACCACGGCCTGGAAATGGGTTGCGACGGTAAAACCATGGCCATGCCCGGTCAGCGCGTGAAGGCTTTTCCAGCGATTCGACGCTTTCCCGTTGAAGAGCGCTATGGTTTTATCTGGGTGTGGCCTGGCGACGCTGCCCTCGCTGATGCACAGACCATTCCCCATCAAGACTGGTACGAGAATTCAAACTGGGCCTTCGGAGGAGGGCTTTATCACATCAAGTGCGGCTACCGCTTAATGATTGATAACCTGATGGACCTCACGCATGAAACCTATGTCCATGCGGGTAGCATCGGTCAAAAAGAAATTGACGACACGCCCTGCAAAACCAGCCAAGAGGGCAACACGGTGATCACCAGTCGCTTTATGAACGAGATTAGCGCACCGCCGTTTTGGCGCATGGCGCTACGCGGCAATCATCTCGCCGACAACGTCCCTGTTGACCGCTGGCAAATTTGCCGTTTTACCCCACCCAGTAATGTGATGATCGAAGTTGGCGTGGCGCACGCTGGCCTCGGCGGCTACGATGCGCCTGATGAGCATAAGGTCTACAGCATTGTTACCGACTTTATTACCCCCGAAACCGACACCTCGATTTGGTACTTCTGGGGCATGGCGCGTAAGTTCAATGCGAGCGACAAAGGCCTGACCGCGAGCATTCGTGAAGGGCAGGGCAAGATTTTTAGTGAAGACCTTGAGATGCTTGAGCATCAACAACTCAACCACTCAGCTCACCCAACTCGCAATTTATTGAAACTCAATATTGATAGCGGCGGGGTTTTCTCTCGGCGCGTGCTCGATAGGTTGATTGAGCAGGAAAGTCAACGCGCCAAAGACACCGCGAGCTAACGAACCATTGTAGGTTTAGGTTGCTCAGCACGGCTGAGCAGCAATGATTCAATTTAAATTTATCTTACAAAGGAAACAATGCTCCCATCGCGTAGAAGTCTTGTCGCCCTATTGAGCGTGGTGGCTTGCGCCGCGAATCCTTCGCAGTCTGTCGCTGCCGAGCCTTTGAACTTGGGGGTAGGCCTGTTTCAACCGGCCAAGGAAAAAAACGATGCGACTTACAAGCCGCTTGCGGAGTATTTGGCCAAGGCACTTGGGCGGGAGGTCCGCCTTCGTACGGTTGATACTTGGGAAGGTCGAGACGCGATGATTGCCGACGGTCTGATTAAAGCCTCCGATAGTAAAATTATCTGGACTTCCGACCCACTCCCCAATGACGCATTCGCCGTCAGTGCGCAATTGTTCAAGGACAAGACTTTGGTGATTAGGCTTTAGCAACTACTCGCGAATATTGGTCCACCGCTTAAAACACAACCTCAACTTCTACCAACGCGTTACACCGGCTTCGTCTCGACGGACAACGGTTTTTATAAGCCTATTCGCGACCCGGGTCTTGCGACAGGAAAACTCGCGCCGGCTGCTCCTCGGTAACGTGTCAAAAGGTTTTAATCCCGGACGCTTCAAAGCCTATTTATTGGGCTATACGATCTTGCTTTTGCTATGTTTATGGCAACTATTGGAGGCCGGGGATCTGAGCTTAGGTCGTCGGCCTTGGGAAAATTTGAAGAAGACCGCACAGGAACTCTCAGAGCCTAGTTTCTTGGATCTTTGGTATGGTAACCAAAAGCTGGAGTTCAAATCCGACGACTGTCGCGTACTGAGGGTACAAGATCAAAGGCAGGTCGAAGAGAGATTTCTGATCTCTCTCGTCATGGTGCCAAGCGGCGAACTTAGACGACATCGCTTACGAGATCGCTTAATTCAGCGTTTACGACATCGCTTAAGGCCGCACTGAGGACAGCGTTTGGTTGTTCGACCATGATGGACCGAAGCGGACATTTGAACTTAGCCAAAAGCAGACATTACAACTTAGCCGCTACATCTAGGATGCGTATAATGTATATTATGTCAACTAAAATAATCTGATTAAAGCCCCGTGCTCTCACACAGGGCCCAAATCAACGCCCCAACCCTATCATTCCCTCTTAGCCAAAAACCCAGACTCCGCCATCAAGCGCACATGTTCAAGCTCGGCCTTGCGCAGCCAGTCCTTGAATTGGTCGCCGGTTAAGAAGGTATTGCGGAACGCACCCGTTTCCATAAAATCACGCCACTCTGGCAATGTGCGTACTTTCTTGAAGATATCGACAAAGTAATCGACTTGAGCTTGTTTCGCACCTGGCCCCATGAAGATGCCACGAAGCATCAGGTATTCAACATCCAGGCCTTTGCTACGGCAAGATGGAACGTCCTTCCAACTTTGGCTGGCCGTAATTTTCTTTTCGTAAGGCATCGAAGCGGAATCGAACACACACAATGCACGCAAGGCGCCTGAGCGCCAATGGGACACGGCTTCCAAGGGGTTATTGACGGTGGCATCAATTTGCTTGCTCACCAACTGCTCCGCAACTTCGCCGCCGCCTTTATAGGGAACGTAAGTAAACTTCTTGCCTGCTGCCTTCTCTACGGCGACGGAAATAATTTGATCCTCTTGCTTGGCACCCGTGCCCCCCAGTTTAATTTTCCCGTTCCCTGAGGCCTTCAAGTTGGCCAGAAATTCCTCCGCTGTTTTAGCGGGATTATCTTGATTGACCCACAACACGAACTCATCAAGCGCCAACATTGCGACCGGCGTAATTTCCTTCCAATTGAAGGCGACTCCGGTCGATAAGGGGGTGGTAAAAAGATTAGACAGGGTAATGACGAGTTTATGTCCGTCTGGCCCGGAACTTTTAACATCCAAAAAACCTTCAGCTCCCGCAGTGCCGGACTTATTGACCACAACCAAAGGCTGGGCCATGAGCTTATGCTTGGTAATGACGCCTTGTAAGAAACGAGCCATTTGGTCGGCACCTCCGCCAGGGCCGGCAGGGACAATTAACTCGACGGGCTTCGTCGGCGCCCAGGCCGTTTGCGCGCCAACCGATGCACTCACCAAGCCGCAAGCAAGAGCTGCAAGGGCTACGATCTTAGGTACTCGCAGATAATTTTTCATGATCAAAGTTCCGGTCTATCCGCTTCAAAACGCAAAGCTCTCTCAGGAAGTTTAACGATCTGCGTTGTTTCGACTTTGGCTTTTTGGGCGGAGTGGCTTAAGCGGCCGACTAGCGGCACCTACCGTCTATTCAACGGTATTGTTAGTGATTTTTTACAACTGATGGGTCACGATGAGAGACCTCGACCACCCTCGCCCGCTGCGCAAGTTGTTCAACCAAGGCCTCCGCAATGGCGCGGTTTTCCGCGTCCAAATTGGCGTCCCATTCATCAAGCAAATAAAAATCTGAACCGGTCCGATCCACGATCTCTTGCAGGGTTGCGATCTGGCGCTGACCCGCCGAAAAGCCCGCCTCACCACCGCCCTCGCCTTGCCGTTTATTAAAACTGAAGGCGAGACGATCTGTTGTAGGCCAGTAGTAAGCGCGTGGGCCGAGTTGATCTTTCATCAGTGCGAGTAAGGACGATTTGCCGCTTCCGTTCGGGCCGCGAATCAGCACCCTGCCCTTGCCATGGGCACGCACTCCTGCAAGCGCCTGTTGCAAATCCCCAGGCCTGAGCTCACCCATTTCGGAACATTGCAAACGAATCTCATCTAACTTCGTTCGGGCTTCAAAGCGCTCCGGGTCATTTGGTGCAAAGTTCTCCACGGCCCCACCGATGCGTGTCCACAGGGCCACCAAATCATTCCAACCTTCCGCCAATTGCTGCACACTGTGAGCCAGTTCAATTTGCCTCGGTAGGGTGGCGGCCAAGGCGATCATGGTCGCGCTGGCACCGCGCGAGTTCCAGGCCACCCAACCGGTTACGGCAAACACTACCGCGAGACTAATTACACCACCAATCGAGCTCAGGCCTTCACGGGCCACAATCGCCCGGATCTGCGCTTTTAAGGCGACTCGCAATCGCACCTTAAACACCTTATTCCATACGCCGTAGTTATAACGGTTGCCACTGAAGATGTTGTCCCAAGCGGTATAACTGTGGGCCGTTAATAGATTGGTGCGTCTCTGATTATTGAGATAGGCTTTTCCGACCGGTTTTCTTAAGCTGTACTGCAAGCCCAGGCAGAGGGCGATGATCACTACATACGATACCGACAACCAGCCGTCGATCTCAACGCCCAACACAATAGCGTTGAAAATCACCGCAAGCAAAAGCCTTAAAACGGACTCCAGCTCATACACTAATTCAAAAAAGATATGGAAGGTCTCACCGGTCAGAAATGGCTCAACCACCTCGCGCGCCCCGCTCTCACCAAGCAACAAACTGCGCCCACGATTGGTATGCGCGAAACGGTGCATGTAGCGCCCATAGGCGCCGAACCCCGCCTGCTCACCAAACACCCAACTCACTGCGCCGACCAGGTAGGCCGTCGACTGAACAACTAAGATCCACACCAGATCCATGACCTGAAAGTCGTCGTTGGCGACGTTTCGGCCCGTTTTGATCAGCAAATAGGTCGTGGCGGCGGACAGGACGGCTTCGATCACCAACAGAAAAAACATCATCATGCCTGGTCGAGACCAGAGCAGGCGGGCGAAGTCAATTTGGCTAGCGAGAGCGTGCCGAAGGGCGGCCATGGTTCAATCCAAGAAGGTGATGCGGTAGCGTTTTGTGGTCGAACCCGTTGCCAGGTTCAAGCGTTCTAGTTTGACTTATAACTTACCTTGCTCTTTCAAGACTTTCTTGGCCACTCGAAAGCCATCCAAGGCGGCCGGCGCTCCCGCATACACGGCGGCCTGTAGAAACAGCTCCTTCATTTCATCCATCGTGACGCCATTGTTCAAAGCACCGCGCACGTGAATTTCAAGCTCATGCGGGCGATTCATGGCGGTCGTCATGGCCAGCACTAAGAGACTACGAATTTTTCGGGATAGGCCGGGCCGAGTCCAAACGGCGCCCCAGGCATGCTCGTTAACGAAATGCTGAAGATCGGCCGTAAAGACGTCGGCTTCCGCAATTCTTTGTTCCACATAGGCCTTACCCAAAACTTCGCTACGCACTTTGAGTCCGGCTTGATAGGTCGCATTCTTCTTGCCCTTAAGCAATTTTGCGCCACTTGCTGGTGTGGCCTTTGCGACGGCCTTAGGCTGAGCGGTCGTAGTCACGGATGTTTTTTTCATAAGGGATTGTCTCAAAGATTTGGGTTGCGAGAGAAGTCGTTAAAAGTTTGTAAAAAAGTTAGGCCAAAGGCGAGTTCATTCAGCCTTGGCGCCTGAGTCCTTGATGATCTTGCCCCAGCGGCCGAATTCACTTCGAATATAATTGCCGTACTCGGCCGGCGTGCTGCCTAAAGGCTCTGCACCCTGAACGGCGAGCTTGGCTTTGACATCGGGATGACGTAAAGCCTTATTGATTTCTTCGTTGAGGCGCTGGACTATGATTGCCGGGGTTCCTGTAGGTACAACGATGCCCTGCCAGGCGCTCATCTCGAACCCAGGTAAAACAGCTTCACCAAAAGTTGGCACATCGGGCAAAACCGAGGAACGCTTCCCGGTCGCCGTTGCGAGTGGCTTCAATTTGCCATCGCGTATTAAAGGCAAGGTGCTGTTGATTGTATCGATCATGAATTGCACCGAACCACTAGCGACATCCAATAATGCCGGGTTACTGCCCTTGTACGGAATATGGGTTGCGTCAATCCCTAATTCCTTGACGAACAGCGCACCCGCTAAATGCGTAATGGTGCCTGTGCCGGAAGATGCGTAATTGAACTGACCGGGTCGCGCCTTGGCATAGGCGACGAACTCTTGCACCGTCTTCACCGGCAAGTTTGAGTTCACTACCAACATCAAAGGCACGGCTGCGGACGAGCTCACTGGGGCGAAATCTTTAAGCGTGTCGTAGTTGACCTTGGTGTATAGGCTCGGTCCAATTACGATGGCCGAGGTGTTGTAGAACACGGTATAGCCATCAGGGCTTGCTTTGGCCACAAGCTCTGCAGCTAAATTCCCACCCGCCCCAGGTTTGTTTTCCACCACGACCGGCTGCC
>JANLRI010000322.1:0-13776 GCA_031361565.1 Betaproteobacteria bacterium
CCGGGTACTCGCTTTTTAAACTCGCTCAGAAGCTTGAGGGAATGTTGATAATCCGAGCCAGGTCGGGCCTCCTTGTATAGCCGAGGCACCGTTTCAAGATTGTGATTCATGACATTGGGTGGGGCGGCTTGCAGAATCCCAAGAGCCCTTTCCATTCGGGCGCGAAAGTCCGGAGTGAGCACTTCTATCACCGTGCTCGGCGACAATTCTCGCACTTTGCGGATACAGTCAACAAAATGCTGCGCGCCACCGTCACGAAGATCGTCTCGGTCCACGCTCGTGATGACGACGTAATTCAGCTTCAAAGCCGCGATCGTTCTCGCAAGGTTTTCCGGCTCATTTGCATCCAAAGGGTCGGGGCGCCCGTGACCGACGTCGCAAAACGGACACCGCCTTGTACATTTGTCTCCCATGATCATGAAGGTAGCGGTGCCCTTACCGAAGCATTCTCCAATATTTGGGCAACTGGCCTCTTCACATACTGTATGAAGTTTGTGCTCACGTAGAATTTCTTTGATTTCATAAAAGCGTGTATTCCGCGAGCCAGCTTTGACGCGAATCCAGTCCGGCTTTTTCAGGACCTCGTGGATGGGAACAATTTTGATTGGAATCCGAGAGGTCTTCGCTCCAGCCTTTTGCTTGGCATTGGGATCGTACGAAGTGTCTTGAATTTGGTTTTCGTCCATACTTAATGTCCGTTACTTTACCTAGGGTTCGTCAAATGTCTGTGAAGAGTTGCACCAAGTGTTTTGGCAACGTCGAATAGTCGAAGCTCGTTCGTTAATGCTGCATTGGGATCAAGTGTAGTTTGACCGTACGAATGTTTGTGCTTACTTGTCATGAGATCAGAATCACCAAGTATATGCCCACTTCTAATGAGTGCCCTATAGTGCTTAATGTCAGTGACCTCAAGTCCAGGGAATCCACATGGATTTATTTGTGTAAATGGTTTTAAATCCATATCCACGTTAAGCGCTAGTCCATGATACGTACAGCCTTTGCTGACCTTTAATCCCAAGGCCGCAATTTTGGCCTGTCTTGTATGTGAGCAAATGCTTCCTTCCGTTTTGCTGCCTGATACTGGTGAAGTGGGAATCTCTACGTAAACTCCTGGCGCGCCACCTTTGCGAACACCTTTAACTCTGTAAGCCGCTAAAGTCTCAATGATGGCCGACTCCATGATGCACACTAGTTCACGCACCATAATGCTGGATCGCCTCAGATCAAGGAGGAGATAAGCTAGTACTTGCCCAGGCCCATGAAAGGTAATCTGGCCACCGCGCTCTGTTTGGACACAGGGAATATTTCCTGCTGAAAGTAAGTGCTCAGGTTTAGAAGCAAGGCCTAAAGTGAACACTTGCTCATGTTCTACAAGCCATATTTCGTCCTCAGTGGTAGTACTTCGAGAGGCTGAGAAACGACGCATCTCCTCAAGACTGGCGGTGTACTCTTTGCGCTCGAATGAGCGAATTTTCATAAAACAATCTTAACCAAGGGGTGGGCGCTCACTGCTTTGTAAACTGATTCTAGTTGAGCTCTGGAAGATACGTTAAGAATTAAAGTGACGCTCAAATAGGTCCCTTTCGACGAACTCCGCATTTCGATGCTCGAAGGATCAAAATCGGGAATGTAAGTACCAACTAAAGCCGAAATCTCTTGAGCGAAATTATCGACTCGCACGCCCATCACCTTTAACGGAAAAGCTGTTGGAAAGACCAGCAGCTTTTCAAGCCGATCAAAAGCGGAACCGCCCAATTTATCCGATGAAGAAGTCATTCGCTACGTTTCAAAAAAAGAAGGCGTCTCGAAAAGGTTCAAAAATCAGCGAACTTTTACCTGCTGATACGCGTCAAATATTTTCTTGTAGATTGGGCCTGGCCTGCCGGCTTCAAGCCCTCGACCCACCCACTGACCGTCCACGGACTTGACCGCAAGCACTTCCTTCGTCGCGGAGCTGATGAAAATCTCGTCAGCGGTCATTACTTCCTCGCGGCTGATTCGTCGCATTTCTAGGGGCACCCCACAGATCTGCGCAAGTTCCGACATCAACCCCACCCGGATGCCTTCGAGAACTAGATGGTCCATCGGAGCGCCAAAGATCATGCCGTTTTTCACGATCCAAACATTACTGGCGGATCCCTCGGTCATAAACTCATCTCGAAACATGATGCATTCAGCGGCATCGGCCTCAACCGAAGCCTGCCGTGCAAGTACATTTCCCAGCAAAGAAGTTGACTTAATGTCGCAGTGCAACCAGCGCTCGTCGAGCAAACTAATCACCGCGACCCCATTTTCGCGGGCATCCGCCTCGACCGGACGGAGCTCGCTTGACATCGCGAAGACCGTTGGAACTATGACCTTAGGAAAAGCATGATCGCGCTTTGCGACGCCCCGAGTTATTTGCAAATACACAAACTGATCAATCCAATTGTGACGATTGACCAGCTCACTCACCAAGGACAACCAGCCGGCATCATCCAAAGGATTCGGAATTTTAATTTTATCAAGGCTTCGTTTCAAACGCGCCAAGTGCTGTGGCCATCGAAATGGTCGACCGGCGTACACCGGGACCACTTCGTAAATACCATCTCCGAAAATAAACCCTCGGTCCAACACGGAGACTTTGGCCTCATCAATGGGCGACCAAGCACCGTTAAGCGACACCCATTGCGAAACCCCAGCATCAACAATCGCTGACATACTATTTTCCCACCATTAAGCGCAGGCTGTCCCAGGTACGGCCAAACCAACCGGCTTGCTCAGCGGCGCTGAGAGCCAACAGGGGGCGTTCGGCCAAAATCTTGTTGTCTAATTTAACTTTAAGAAGTCCAATTTGCTGACTCTTCGCAATTGGCGCCATCAACGGCTCGGTGCGGGTGATCTCAGCCTTCACCTTTTCACCTAAGCCTTTAGGTACGGTCACGGTAACGTCTTGATCGAAACCTCCGGCAAGCTGCTCAACGCTGCTTTTCCATACACGGTACTGGCCGGCGACCGCCCCCGCTGGGAAGACTTTGACCGTTTCAAAATTCTGAAATCCAAAATTAAGGAGTTTCTGAGACTCAATCGCCCGCGAGCTTTCCGAGGTCGCGCCCAAAAGCACAGACAATAAGCGTCGCGACACGCCAGCACCTTGGTCTCGTTTAGCGGAGGCTATAAGGCAAAATCCAGCCGCCTCCGTATGCCCCGTTTTCAGCCCATCTACTGAAGGATCGATAAACAGCAGGCGGTTACGGTTGGGTTGGGTGATGTCGTTGTAGCGGTATTCTTTGCGAGAATATAAGGGGTATCGATCTGGGAAGTCCCGGATCAAGGCGTGGGCAAGCACGGACAAATCACGAGCTGTGGAGTAATGCTGAGCATCGGGAAGGCCCGTCGAATTGCGAAACTGGCTATTGACCAAGCCCATCCTCTTCGCTTCCTTGTTCATTAATTCGACAAAGGTTGTTTCAACACCCGCCACGGCCTCGGCAAGAATAATGGTCGCATCGTTGCCCGACTGAACAATCATGCCACTTAGCAATTCCTCAACCGTAGCAGGCTTGGCTGGATCGACGAACATCCTTGAGCCCTCAGCTTTATAGGCCAGAGAAGACACGGTCGGACGCTGGTCGAGCTTAATACGCCCATCCTTAAGTGCCCCAAAAACGATGTAGGCAGTCATCAATTTCGTGAGCGAGGCCGGGGCAAATTTAGAGTCCGCGTCCTGACTACTCAGAATCTGGCCGCTACTCAGGTCCAACAACAACCAAGATTTAGCTTGAATATTGGGTGCTGGCACTTGACTCAACATCTGAGCCCGTACTGAGCTAACACCAACTGTCGCCAGCAGACCCGAAAGAATCAGGGACGAAAGCCGGGCCAATAGGCCAGGCCGAAAAAGCTTAAATTGAATCATTGAAGCGCAAACCGTGAAAAACGAAGGCTACTCGGCCAGCTCGCCATCAATGTCAGCCTCAACCAACGGCTTTACTTGGGAACTAGCGGCAACAAAAAACGGCCGAAGACCGTGACGAGACCTAGATTATAAAGAACCCCAGCAGGGCCATGACAAACCACGCTGCAGTGCAACGTGGTGGTGGGGGAAAAGGCACCCTTAGAGAGAGGGCGCTGGATACAGAATCGGGCGTACCGTAGAAATCACCCGCCGGGCAGCAGGTTCGCCCGCTCGAGAAAACAACACGTCGATCGCCTCTCGCAGCACTGTACGCACCACGTCCAAGGAGACGCTATCGCCCAGCCGGGCATCCCATACCTGTCCACCCATACCTAGCTCTTTCTCAAAAACGCCTTCGAGCGCGGACTTGATACGCTCGAGCTTCAGGCTTTCCTCTTGTTTGCGCTTGGCTAGTTCCTGAGGGTCGGGCAATTCGTACATGCCACTGATCTGGATCAGGCCCTTTTGGGAAAGACTCGCAAGAATAGA
Organism: Betaproteobacteria bacterium; assembly: GCA_031361565.1. Lineage (GTDB taxonomy): Bacteria > Pseudomonadota > Gammaproteobacteria > Burkholderiales > Burkholderiaceae_E > JAPOKJ01. The sequence goes on from JANLRI010000322.1 coordinate 4,427, forward strand.
AACAATCTCACCGGGACGCGCAAAGTCAGGTAACTCAGCGACAGATCTTTTTCCATCAATGATGATCAAAATTCGACGCTCCGCAGGGTTTAGGCTGAGCTTTCTAGCCAAAACCTCCTTACTACCGGCCGCCGTCTTAATGTAGACCACCCGTTGATCAAACCGAACTGGCTCTACCACTAAACCTCCCATCCCATTTGTTTCATTTTTTCGACGAATCGATCTGCCGCCTTACGGCCGGACATCAACTCTACAACCGTGAGCGAGGCTACAAATAGCTCAGAGAGCTCTGCGCGGCGACTTGCACGCGCAATTCGGTGACAAAGATCCTCCGCTAGAGGACCGACGGTTTCTTGCAATAATCGCGCCATATTTAGACGATCAACATCGAGACGGACGTTTTCAGAAGATTTAGCGGAAACGTTTGCTGGCAGGCTGGGCTGCCGAGCCAGCGCCACGGCGCTTTCTACCTGGCGGACACGCAAACTTTTTGAATCCTCGTTCGCGCCTAATTCTGCGCTGCTTGTCCCGGAATCGAGATTGCTACTTTTGGCACCGGCATTCTTGGCGTCGCGATATATAGTGTCGGGATATGAAGCGTCGACGTGCGTCATGTCGGCGTTCTTGGCAAGACTCACTGTGCCCTCGAAAACTTCCGCATCATTCAGAACCTTCGGTGAGATCAGGCCCTTTAATTCAAGTAGGGCGAGGAATTCCTCGAACTCAACCAAGGCCATCAAGCGACTTAGCTCAGCAACACTTCGTTTACCGTCAACCAAGATCAGAAGTTGTCTGACCCTCGCATTGAGCCCCGTATGACGACGCAGCACCTCATCTAGGCCTGCCTCTGTCTTACAGTAAACCCTTGCCTGACTCATCGTTCCTAAATATCCCGTGTTAACTAACGACATACATCACAGCCAGCTTGTATTGTACCGGGCGATAAGGTAGTCCGTAAGTATCCCCTTTAAACCAAGCAGGTGGCCATGAAAGAAATGTCCAGCGCCGGGGATCACAACAACAGGTTGAGCCTTCGGTCTAGCCCAGTTCAATACATCCACTAAGGGTACAACGTCATCTTGCTCGCCGTGAATCACTAACGCACCTTCAGCAACATCCGCCGCAGGAAAGCGCGACACTGCCAGACCGACCAAGATGAGCAGGGGAGTATCGCCCTTGATTTTCTGCGCAACGAGTGTCTGCACGAAGGCCCCAAAGGAAAATCCCGCAAGCACCCGATTGAAAGTCGTCGGCCACAAATACTCTGGGGCTGCCGGCCACCACAGCGGCTTGGTCAAACCAGCGCACATTTGATAGAGCTTCAAAAGATCCTGACTCTCACCTTGGCCCTCGTCGAATTGCCCGGTGCTTTCACCAACCCCTCGAAAGTTGGGGCGCAGCACATGAAAGCCATGACCAGTGAGGGCTCGTGCCAGGGTCATCACTACTTTGTTTTCCCGAGTACCGCCAAACAAAGGGTGGGGATGGGCTACGATCGCCACACCATGCGCGGCCCTTGAGTTGTCGGGTGCACGTCCTTGGCCACCAAATGCCGGATCAATCGCGATATCGAGATTGATCTCATCAAGGTGCACTAGGCATGTCACCCCCATCCCACTCACGAGCGCCACTCTAATAGCGCGCCAGGGACCGGAGAGGCATTAAATTTTAAGTCGCTCAACGACAACTCCATCACCAAGGTGCTTTTGAACAATCTCGTCGATATCTGCCTGATCAAAGTACCGATACCAGACGCCCTCCGGGTAGACCACCGCGCACGGGCCTTCCTCACAGCGATCTAGGCAACCCGATTTATTGACGCGAAGCTTACCCTCGCCAAGCATGCCCAATGCCTTCGCCTTCTTTTTGGCGTAATCTTGCAAGGCCTCGGCACCCGCACCTGCACAACTGGCACGACCGGCATCATCGTCGCGACGATTAGTGCAGAAAAAGATATGTCTTTGGTAATAACTCATTGCAGATCTCAATCAAAACTTTAAAGCTTGCGTTCTTAGGTATGGCGTGAGCGTTTGTAATATAACTGGCGCAAACAGTAAAGCAACACCAAGGCCGGCCAAAAAATACCGATCCAGTTTAGCAGTCCCTCAATCGCCCTTAATGGTTTTGGCCCCCAAGCCAACATCAAGGTACGATGATAATCACTCTCTGGGGCAAGGTTGAACAACAAGACTAAGCCAATGAGGCAAAGCAAAATGAGCCAAATTCTTCGTGGACTCGCGTAGCGAGTGGCCATCGACACCACACTCAAAGCGCTCAGGCCCACCAGCAAGCCACCTTGAGCGGCGGCGGAAAACCAACCAAACGCGGCACTGGTACCCAGAAGCCAGGCGGCGACGGCCGCCTTCGCCAGAATTGCAAAGGCAAACAACGCGATGGTCGGGGCCAAGGGGCTGGCCATACTTCCAAGCAAAGGCTGCAACATCAGGCCGATGATCAGGACACTTAGTGCAGTTGCGCCAGCTTCAAGGAGGGGTCCGTAGGCTTGTCCCAAGCTTGTTTCAACAATTCGATTCTCGCCCAGAACATCGCCTACGGCAAAGGCAATCGCCTGAGGTGCAAGCTGGGCCAACAACCAAAGGACCAAGAGTGCAAGAAGCCAAAACTTAGCAGCCTGGGAAGGCGCCTCTCGGTCGAACAAAAAGCGCAAATGTCCGGCAATCCAATCCTCAACCTTTTCGCGCTCGGCTAGCCCAGCCATGAGGGCACCAGCTGCCGCACCTAAGCTATTAAGGATCCAATCGAGTAGCGAGGGCACCCGGCCTGGCAACAGTACTTGCAACCACTCAATTTGAATGGACACCAAACTCAATCCAACCGTGGCGACCAACCCGGCGATCCAAGCGGCATAGCGGATCTGTAGACCCCAGCTCAAAATCAGTCCTAGAGGTACATAGGCCAAGACATTGGCGATCACGTCGAAGCCGGTCCAATAGCGTGGCAGACCCGACGCAAATAGGTCGAGCAGGCCCGGCATCAGTAAACTAGGATCTTTCCATCCCACAAACGGATAGAAGCTCGCGTAGGCGACGCAGAAAAAATAGGCTATTAACCAATACCGAAACTTCATGAAAGCATTAGATCCAGAACGACCCTGTACCCTAGATAGAACTAAGTAAACACCTAAAGTAACATTTTCGAACGCCGCAAGCCAGACGCGACCCCAAAACGACCTCTGCACGTTGTGCCCGCATGAAATCAAACCAAAGCCCCTATCCCACACCAGTAGATCTAGCGAAGCAGCTTCGAATGCGCCTTGGGCTGACCAGGATCAGTGAAATAGAGATCCTTGAAGACACGGCCTCGACCAATGCCGAACTCATGCAGCGCCCGTTCTCAAACCAGCCCAAGCCCAGTGTCCTGCTCTGGGCGTTGACGCAAACTTCAGGGCGTGGCCGACGCGGCCGGGTCTGGCACAGCCATCCAGAGCATGCATTGACTTTTTCGATGAGCTTTGAAAGCGAAGTGCGAGCGCACTCGAGGCTAGCCAGCTTATCGCCTGCGACCGGCCTAAAACTGGCAACCGAACTGAGCCGAATTTCCCCTGGGATCCAGGTCAAATGGCCCAACGACCTTTGGCGAGACGGCAAGAAGATCGCGGGTGTGTTACTTGAAGCCACGCAAAGAGGCCGGATTCAAAGAGTTGTAATCGGCATAGGCATCAATCTATTTTGGCCAAACCAGGAGGCGCTCGAAGCCACCGTGCTTGCCGTCGATTCAGCAACGTTCAAGCCTCAGCAGCCCGGTGGCATGTTTGAGCAAGCAGCCACTTTAGAGATGAAGCTTGACGTTTTGAGCGCCTGCGCGAAAGCCGTGGCCGAGCTTCATCGCCAAGCGCAGGACGCGACCCATCTTGGAGCCGCTTGGTTTTCAGACTGGAACGCATTTGATGCCCTGGCCAATCAGCAAGTTTATCTTTACCAGGATCAGCAAATGATTGCGAGCGGAGTGAATGCCGGAGTCGATATCGACGGAGCATTTTTGTTGAACCCCACGACCAGTGTTGCTGAGTCCTCTGAACAAAAGCATGCATCAAACGCCCTGCAACGCTTTGAAATCGGGGAAATTTCGTTACGTAGCGCAGAGTCGGCCGAAAAGGTTTCGAAAAACCCTGTCAAAATAGTGCCTTAACCCATAAGCAACCCATTGAAACTCGTCCTCGTCTTACTTCTTGCTGTGAACGCCTTATTGTTCTCTATGGCTTCAGGCTGGCTGAACCTTTGGGAAGCCCGTGACCCAGATCGAGTGCGACGACAAGTAGATGCAGAACGTATCACGGTACTGAGTGCAAGCGGAGCACAGACCGCGGCGCAAAGTAGCACCGTGCCCCAGCTCGGGGCCATGGCCTCAGTAACGATCCCTTCACTAGAATCTTCCAGAAACGATCCAGGCGCGACGCCCGGCCTGGCGCCGAATGCCTCATCTAACTCGACGCCAAACGCAGAGACCAGTGGCGTGCCCGTTGCACAGCTTATTTGCGTGGAGTTCCCCGTGATCGAAGCCGAGCGCGCCCAGGCGATTGAGGCGAGCATGAAGCAGGCAGGCATCGCGGTCGAGCTTAAAAGCGCGGAAAGCAATCCCAGTTATATCGTTTACCTAGCACCGTCGGAATCCATCAAAGAAGCCCAAAGAAAACTTGCCGAACTAAAACGCCTTGGGATTACAGACGCTTTCCTCATGCAAGATGGCCCATTGAAACTCGGTATCTCACTTGGACTTTTTCGAGCCGAGGAAGGCGCAAAGGCCTTGGTGCAACAGCTTTCCGTGAAGGGAATTAGAAGCGCCAAGATTTCCGCAGGCAATGCTCTTCGCAGCGGAAAAGTCACTCTGAAAGCAAGTGGTACTGAAGCCCAGCTAGCGCGCGCTCGGCAGGCTGCATCGGAAGCAAACTTAGCACTTCGCCCATGCGCTGGCTAAGCTAGGGACATCAGATCTTCAAACCCTAGCGATAGACAAAACAAAAGCCGGAGGATCCGGCTTCTCGATTGTGTAACGAAGCTACTTCTTGGCCTTGGCTTTCTTGACGGCAGCGGGCTTAGTCGTATCGTCTAGGTTGGCGTTCGCGGCGTTCTTTTTGACCGAGGTAATTCCGTTTTCGCGAGCTCGCTCAGTCTTGTACATCTCGCTCTTGCCAATAATCAGTCCATTCGCAGCGCGCAGTGTAAAAAACGGATCGCCCTTGGTGGAGGCTTTACGGTCGTAACGTTCATCGAGCTCGGCATTTTTACGTACTGAAGCAATGCCGCGGTTCACTCCCGCCATCGCTTTGTACATTTGACTCGCAAGAATTACTTCACCATTAGTGGCTTTGAGGTTAAAACTTAGCTTACCGTTCGAGGCCTTAGAAACTACAAACTTACCTGGCATATCATCCCCCATCTAATTTAAAATCTAAAGGATCCGCCCGAACCGAAAGCGTTTTTTTTGCGACGCCTTTTCAGCGAACCATTGGCAGTGTAGCTGCACTTTTTAGTTTTGCATAGCATAGCGGCCAATGGCCGACCCGGTGAAACGTCACACCGATTTATTCACCTCGGGATTACTGATGTTTGCACCGGTGTTGAGGTACACGAAGCACTTTCTAACCCGCCGTCCGGGTTCCGACAAGCGCGCCTAGTGCTGCACTCTGCGCTTAAGAAAACGCATCAAAGCGCCGAGCATCGGAACCTTCTCGTAAAGCTCTTCTGCGGCATCCCAGTAGTCGCGATGAAACACAATCTTGCCGTGCCGATTAAAGCGCAAGTGACTCGAGCCGCGCACTCGTTGCAACGACTTAACTTTGAAACGCTTAAAGCGAAACGTAAACTCCCAAACCAAGAAGGCATCGCTCAAATCGGAGCTTGGGATTTGAAACGCTCGGTCTTGCACTGCGTGGGTCACTAAAAAACGAGGCACGCTGACTTGCTCAAACATCGCCGTGAAAACTCCTTGAATGGCCGCGACGCCTTGCACTTCGTTGAAGGGGTCCTTAAAGTAGGCCTGTTCGTCATAAAGCATAGCCAGCTCGGACACCGACTGCTCTGAAATTGTCTCAAAGAGCTGAATTGCACGTCGCAACTCCAATGTGGGTTCATCCAAAATTCATCCGCCCGTGATGCGCTTGATTAAGCGAAAATATAAGCCATAAGGCAAAATGCGAGCGAACTTTAACCAGAGCGTAAAGCGTTTGGGAAAGTGCAACTCAAAACGACCACTCGCCAAGCCCTCCGCCAAAGCAAAGGCGGCCTCTTGAGGCTGAATCAGCGCTGGCATGCGAAACGGGTTATGCGCAGTAAGGGGCGTTGCGACAAACCCCGGATTAGCCAGCCAAACGCCAATGCCGCGCTCGTGTAAATCGAGATAGAGCACTTCAGCCAGGTTAATGATCGCCGCCTTGCTCGGGCCATAGGCCATGGCTTTGGGCAAGCCTCTATATCCTGCAACGCTGGCCACTAGCACCAACCCGCCGGATCCCTGCTTCAGCAACTGCGGCAATAGACTATTCATCCCTTTCAGTAACGCCACATAGTTCACCTCGGTGATGGTGAGCGCCCGCGCCAGATCAAAGGTGTCGCTACTCATCGGCGAGTAATCGCCCGCCAGCCAGATGACCAGATCGATTTTCTTCCAGGCTTGAACAATAGTGGTGGTTGCCGCTTGAAGAGCTTCGGTTTGGGTGACGTCTAGCGGCAAGCAAAGATGTTGTGTTGCACGCGCAGCCAGCGAGGCGCGCAGCTCCTCTAGCTTCTCGACCCGGCGAGCGCTCAGCGCGAGGATCGACCCGCGATGGGCAAGCTCACGGGCCAATGCGGCGCCTATCCCACTTGAGGCGCCCACTATCCAAACGTGAAGGCCTGACCACTGTGTAATTTTTGGATTCAACAAGGCTTGACTTTCTGCATTGGTGGAGTGAGGCTGCCTCGGAATTGCCACAGGCAAGCAAGCGCGTCAATTGAGCACACTAGGGATTTGCCGAGTTGCTGAGAGTGAATTGCACAACACTTGTATTGTCACGCTCAAAGGCCGCTTCGCAATAGCAGAGATAGAATTCCCAAGTTCGAATAAAGGCTTGATCGAAGCCCAATTCTCTGACTTGATCAAGCTTGCTCATGAAGCCGTTCCGCCATTGGCGTAAGGTATCCGCGTAGTCCCGACCGAAAGCAAAAGTTTCGGTGGTCTCCAAGCCATGTTTCGCCGCTAGGGCCTTGAAAACCTGAATTGAGGGGAGCATGCCACCGGGAAAGATATATTGTTGAATGAAGTCCGAGCCAACGCGATAGCGTTCGAATAAATCGTCCCGGATCGTGATGGTTTGTACCAATGCACGACCGCCGGGCTTGAGGCATCGCTTGAGGGTTTGAAAAAACATCGGCCAGTAATCTTCTCCGACCGCCTCAAACATTTCAATCGACGCAATGCCGTCATAGCGGCCCACCTCATCACGGTAATCCTGCAAGGCGAACCCTGCCCGATCAGCCTGATCACTCACGAGCACGCGATGCTGTGCGAAGCTCAATTGCTCTTTAGAAAGGGTCAGGCCTTTGACATGAAAGCCTTGTAGCGCCGCTAACTCCGCGAACCCGCCCCATCCGCTACCGATTTCCAATACCTTAGCCTGCGGTTTTAAGGCCAGAGCATCAATCATTCTTTGGTACTTACGCACTTGCCCCTGCACCAGGTCTTTGCTGTGCTTATTGGCACCGTCAAAGAGGGCGCTCGAATAGGTCATGGTCGGATCTAACCAGAGGCTATAGAAATCATTTCCAAGGTCATAGTGTGCATGGATATTTCGTGCGGCGCCTCGTTTGGTGTTGCGGTTCAGCAAGTGTTTCAAGCGAGAAAGTAAGCGACCTAGCCAGCTTCCATAGACCGCCTGATCGATCACATCGCGATTGGCAATCGCCAAGCTCAGAACGCTTGTAAGGTCTGGGCTGTCCCAATCTCCGTCAATCCAGGATTGGGCAAAACCAATATCTCCATTTTTGATGCTGGCTTCGAACGCTGTCCAGTTGTTAAGGTATATGCGGACTTCTGGTTGATCGGCTGACGACAAGCCAAACTGCAAAGGCTCATCGCTCGGCAATCGACCCGGCAGGTAAATGGACAAGTGGCCGACCTTGATGCCTTTTAACAGGCGCAGCAAAAGCCCTGCACGTCGGGGTATTCGCCGCTCTTGGCTTGCACGTGGTGCGAGCGCGGGATAGGCCTTAAAATCAAGACTGGTCATTTTTGGCGGTGAAGTCGATGGCATGAGTTAGAGCGTTTAGAGGTGGAACGGGTTTTGAAAACCAGGGCACTTTTTTCATCCAAAGCCGTAACGCTTGCCAATGTATTCGTGCAATAACGCTAAAACTAAACAAGGGATAGCCCGTCAGGGCCTGGAGCGAAGATCTAAGCGTAACGGGAACGAGCCTACCGCTTATACGAGTCCTAATCAGGGCCGGGGAATTATCGAGATCGTAATAGTCGATCCCCGCTGAAAACCAATCCGGCGAAGAGCGAATGTCGAACTCGTAGAGACCTCTAACATCACAAAAAGGAGAGACATGAAGACACTTCTCTGCGCTCAAGGGCCGATCTCTGCGCAGGACGTAGGCATGACGCTCGCCGAAGGTGTTGTGAACTTCAGCCAACACCTTTTTGTCAGACACCCAGAAGCTGACTGGTTTGAACTGATATCCGAGCACCTTTGCAAAGGTGTAGAGAGTGACGTCTTCTGAGCCGAAGACCTTCGCAAGGGTATCGGCCAATGACTCACCTGCAACAAGCCCATGGTCATCACGTGATAGTGAGATGAGGGCGGGGCGATTCATTCCAAATAGCCAATTGCCCCGCGCTGGGCCCAAAAGATCACGGGCGGCCACCCCGATAAAGAAGGCGCGGTAGCGGAACTCGTGAACTCTTGGTCGCACACGAGAATGCCAGATCAGACCAAAACCGAAACGGGGTGCTGAGCTAAGCACAGTACCCGCCGTGATCGGTGGACTCGAAGTTGCTCGTTGCGCGTTCATTAAGCCGCCAAAGCCTGAAGCACGGGCGCGTCGCTGAGCGCATCGATTTGTGCTTGTACTCTACGAGCCACATCAATACCGGACTTCAGCCCATCTTCGTGAAAACCATATCCGCACCAGGCACCGGCGTACCATGTATTGCGCTGGCCTTGAAGAAATGGGAGCTCAGCTTGAGCGAGGTTCGCCTTGGCATCGAAGACTGGATGGGCGTAGGCAATTTTCTCGAGAATGCTGTCTTCTCGGGGCATCGAAATCGGATTAAGCGATACAAAAAGGTCGGTCTGACAAGGTAGGGGCTGCAGACGGTTAAGCCAATAAGTGACCGACACTCGTGCATCAGCG
>JANLRI010000324.1:0-5400 GCA_031361565.1 Betaproteobacteria bacterium
CGCACCAAATCTATGCGTCAAGAACGTCGCGACTCGCGTCGCCCGTTTCCGCAACTGTATACTGATTCAAAGAGCGAGGCCTTTCTTTACCCGTGCCCAAGGAACAGTATCTTTTGGATTCTTCAGATATGCATCAAGCCGCTGATCAACGAACGCGATTTCGGACTCAGTAGGAGCTAACCGCTCGGAGTCAGAAGAGACGCTGGCCCAAAGCTGCTCGGCAATCGCCAAGCGCTCGCTAGTACCAAGCTTGAGAAGCTCTGAAATGTCGTTCGTGACCATTCCCGCAATCTACTCCGAACCTAGATTTCCCGCAATTTTAGTTGCCGAACCTGAGTTATAACGGCGCACTTGAACCGAAGCCTCCTATTGGTTATGATGTGTATGACTTAGATACACCATACACAACCCATTATGCGTACAAACATTGTAATTGACGACAAACTCATGGCTGACACACTTCGAGCCACCGGACTCTCCACAAAAAAGGAAGTCGTTGAGCTTGGACTGAAAACCCTACTTCGCTTGCGCCAACAAGAAGGCATACGAAGACTGAAAGGAAAGCTAAAGTGGGAAGGCGACTTGAGCCAGATGAGAACGGATAAATGATCCTCGTTGATTCGAGTGTCTGGATCGACTATTTTCGCGGCGATGAGACTCCTCAAGTAAATAAGCTAGAGGAACTCCTGAGCACACAAACCCTGGCAATTGGTGACTTAATTCTTACCGAGGTGCTGCAAGGCTTTAGCAGTGACAAAGACTTTAGTGAAGCTCGCAAAGAACTAACGCGATTGGAAGTCGTGGAACTCGGTGGAGAGAACCTAGCGATTAAGGCCGCGAAGAATTATCGGACTTTGCGAAAACTCGGGCTTTCCATTCGGAAGACCATCGACACGATCATTGCCACTAGATGCATCGAGGATGGATACACTCTCCTGCACGATGATGATGACTTCAAACCGTTTGAAAAGCACCTAGGACTGCGCGTTGTGATGTAGGAAATTTAACGGCGTGGGTGGAAGAACTTAACTGACGAGTTTTAATGTTTGAGCTAACCGGCCCATTGCTGCAGGGTGGTAGCAAGAGGTGTAGCAGGAGGCGGTCATTGCAACTAGGGTTGCGCCGACAATGAGCGGAGGTAGGCTACAAGGTCAGCTAGATCGTTTGGTGTCATCTTGGTGTGCTGGTCGCAATGCCAAGCAAGACGCCAAATACGCGTGCCATCGGGCTTGCCCAGATTTACGGAAAGAGCACATAGTTAGTCATAGGACCCTCTCTTTTTTGACAGTTGATGATATGTCAGGAGCCGACATCACATCCGTAAACAGTGAGCGTGAGGGTTGGCCTTTTAGAAACAGGTACGCCTGCATCACCGCCGTCTTCTCCGGAGTCCTTAAGCACTGCCGCCTGAACTCGCACGGCACACAGTCCCGCAGGGCACCCACCCTTGTTCGCCTCCTCGGCTCTTGTGAAGTCCTCCGGCCTGAACTTGCCGTTCCTGATCCGAGCCTGCTTGTTTTGAATCACCTCAACCCGGTCCTTGTATTTGGGCTGGTCCTGGAAACGCTCATCGCGACTTATCATCAAGCCGTCTGCGCATGTTTAAATTGATTCGTGCTCTCAATGATCGGTCTCAGCATCGCCTGCACGTGAGACGACCCGAACGCCTGCGCTCCCACAATCACCTGATGACAGTGCGAAGCGACACCACATCGACCTCGTCCATCAGAAGGCTGGCAGCCTCTAGGCGATCAGCGCCGAACTTCTCGGCCAAGCGTAATAGCCCCTGGACGCTGCGTAGTCGATCAAGAACACGATCTCCGAAGAGCCGAGTCACCAGCGCCAGGCAGGCGGGGCCCACCGCCTGAGCCTGTTCCAGGCAGTATCGTGGCGTGCGCATCCTCCATGCTTGGGCCGCAGGCGGAAGGTGATCATCAAGGGTCGACCTCGCCCCTGGGCGAGCCCCTCGTACGTGACTGGCCACCAGTAATTGGTCGGGCGTAAAGACATCCACCATGCTGGAGATAAAGCGGGCCAGTACATCAGCATCGATCAGTCGATGCGGGCACCGGCTAGCAATAGTTCGCGGGCAGACTCAGTCCTGCATTGAGGCGTCCACATTACTCTGGCTCTGCGCCTCCCACATCGCCGCATATTTCCCAGCCTGAGCCAGCAACTCAATATGGGTTCCTTGCTCAAGAACTTCGCCCTGCTCCATCACCAAAATTTGATCGGCATCGACAATGGTGGAGAGCCGATGCGCGATCACCAGGGTGGTGCGCCTTGCGGAGAGGTTGCGTAGCGCTTCTTGAATGGCTTGCTCGTTCTGCGTATCGAGCGCGGACGTGGCTTCATCCAGGATCAGGATGGGCGGGTTTTTGAGCAGCATTCTGGCGATGGCGACTCTTTGCTTTTCGCCGCCTGATAGTTTTAATCCGCGCTCACCCACCATGGTTTCGTAACCGGTAGGCACGGTTTGAATAAAGTGGTCCAATTGCGCCGCAGTGACGGCCTCGTCGATCTCGGCTTGGCTGCAACCCGGACGACCGTAGGCGAGGTTATAGCGTAGGGTATCGTTAAAGAGCACTGTGTCCTGAGGCACGATACCGATCGCTTGGCGCAAAGATTTTTGCGTGATCGCCTTGATGTCTTGCCCATCGATCAGGATGCGACCGTGATTCACATCGTAAAACCGGTACAGAAGCCTTGCGAGCGTGGACTTGCCCGCGCCACTCGCGCCGACCACGGCGGTGGTCGTCCCAGGGGTAATCGTGAAACTCAGTTTCTTCAGGATCTGACGGTCGCTGTTGTATCCGAAATCGACCGCATCAAAGCGAATCTCTGGCCCCTGAGCCAGCGCACGCGGTGCCAGCACCAAGTCAGGCGCGTTGGGCGCATCGGCAACTTCTTTATTGGCTTCAAGCAAGCCAAATAGCTTGTCCATATCGGTCAGGCTCTGCTTGATCTCGCGGTACAGAACGCCCAAGAAATTGAGCGGGATGTAGAGTTGAATCATGAAGGCATTCACCAGCACCAGATCACCGACCGACATGCGCCCTTCCACGACTCCGGTTGTTGCACGCCACACCATCAAGGTCACGGCAACGGCGATGATGCAGGATTGGCCTACATTGAGAAACGACAGCGATGTCTGGCTCTTGATGGCCGCCCGCATCCAGCGCTGCATGCTTTCGTCGTAACGCTTCGCTTCGAACTCTTCATTCCCAAAGTACTTCACGGTTTCGTAGTTGAGTAAGGAATCCACAGCACGGGTATTGGCCTTGGAATCCAGATCATTCATTTGCTTGCGAAAATTGGTGCGCCACTCCGTCACTAATACGGTGAAGGCGATGTAGCTGACCAAGGCTGTGATGGTGATCACCGCAAACCATACTTCGTACTTGAGTACGAGATAGGTTAAAACCATGGCGATCTCGATCAGAGTCGGAAGGATGCTGTACAAAGAATAAGACACTAGGCTGGACACGCCGCGCGTACCACGCTCAATGTCTCGGGTGAGACCACCGGTTTGACGCTCAAGATGAAAGCGCAAAGACAAGTTATGCAGATGGCCGAACACTTCGAGTGCAATCTTGCGTACCGCGCTTTGCGTCACCTTAGCGAATACAAATTCACGCAGCTCCGTGAACACGGTCATCGACAAGCGCAGTGCTCCGTAAGCGAGGATAAGTGCGATAGGAACCACCAAGGCGATCTGCGTCACCTGAGCAGCCGACACCCCGCCAGCGCCCAGAGCACTACTGGTGGGAGTCAAGGCATCGACAAGATGCTTAAGAATAATCGGCACGCCAAGATTGGAGAGCTTGGCGCACACCATGCAGCCGAGCGCAATCAGCACTCGCCAGCGATAGGCCCAAAGATAAGGGAACAGCTTTCTAAGCGTTTGCCAATCTTTGGAGGCTTGTTTTTCAGACTGGCCGAGGATCGTGGTGGCGTGGGGCGCTACGGGAGCGGCCGGGGGGCGAGGAGTTGTTTCGTGTGAGCGCATACCCGCTATTTTGAGGCATAGAGGTTCGTCGCAAGGTTTGGCAGGGCTTTTGGGGCGTTTCAATGGTTCCTAGCGTGGCGTTCCACACTAGTGTTTACGACAACGCACCAGCACGTCCTCCTTGCCGCCCTCGTCGGCGCGAAACCGGCAACTGAGACGCCCACCCTCGCGAAGTTGGAAGACCTGCTCATATTCACTCGCCCCGAAGGCCTGAGGTCTGGGCGCCTGCACTGCGCCCTCAGGCAAGGCAAGCGCCTGAGCGCCATGGTCCGCGAGGATAGCGAGCGTTTTAGGTCGCGCTTGCAATGGGACCAGTTCCACAATCCAATCCCCTGGCACTGGGTCGGCCCGGTCCGCGCTGCGGGGTGCGCGCTGCGCGAAGCTTTCGGCCACGCTGCGTGACTCAGGCGACTCAGACTCGACACGGGAGTGGTCTGACAACCCGCCTGACTCAGAGCGTTGGGCGGGTTGAGTCTGCTTTGCCAACGCCTCGGGCCTAGTTTGCGGTGAAGATGGTGACTGCGATGGCGATGGCGATGGCGATGGCGATGGCGATGGCGTGGGCGTGGGCGTGGGCGTGGGCGTGGGCGTGGATTGCGCGGGCACTTCGGATTGCAGGGAAGGTGGAGGCGCTGCGGAGGCCGTGGAGGCGCCAGACCGGCCAGCTCCAATGGCCGACCCGCTCTCAATCGTTGCAGGTTGGTTGTCAGCAACACGCGCGTCCGGTGTACGAGTCATCTTTGGAGGAAGCTTCACACTAGCCGTCAATTCTTTGTCTAAGCTTGCGTCCTTGGACTCCTTCGTCGCAGCCGCTTTCTCCGTAACCACCGAGCTTGCGTCTTTTTGGGGAGGCGCCTCGTCCGCTTTTGTCGCACTCTCAGGGGCAGCCTCCGCGGACTTGGCATTTTTTTGAGTAGACAGCTCAGCTCTATCCCCTTGATCGACCTCCGGTTGCACACGCAAGGCGACTGTCACGGCCATAAGCGCGAGCATTGCCGTGGCCACCGCATAGGGCCAGGGGCCGAAAAACGAACGCTGTATTCGCGTCCAAAAGGTATCTCGCGCTCGCCCGCTACTCATGCCTGAAGAGGCGCGGCTTCGTATTTGCTCTGCGGCGACCTTGAAAATGGCCTCACGGGTGTCAAACGGTGCAGACGGATCGCGAGCACGGCTCAAGGCGCGAAAGGCCTCCTGCATACGATCAGGCGAGTCCTGCGGTTTTGCGCCCGGCTCAGTTCGTGCTGAACTTAATCCTTGTTGAGATTGATCTGTTCGCGGGGGAATCATCGCCACGCCTCCATTTGCTTACGAATCGTGTTGCGGGCATAGCGTAGACGGCTCTTGATTGTTTCCACGGGGCTTTGGGTCATGTCGGCAATTTCTTCAATACG
>JANLRI010000352.1:0-20534 GCA_031361565.1 Betaproteobacteria bacterium
GCCTGGTGAAGCAAGTCATTCAAGACATCGAAGAACGAGGACTGCAGGAAGTCTGCCTTAGCATCAATCGCTCCAATACCAATCCAAGTGCAGAGCAATGCAAGGCTGCTGTCGCGATCTGGAGCTTTGATGGACCCTGTCTCGCCCATAGTGCTATGCCGAGCATGGTCGGAAAAGACCTCAATCGTGATGCCCAAGCCCATTTTCCCGTTGACATCGAAGTCATTCGCAAACAACTCCGGACGACCAATAAATCTTGGCAAGTCTGCAAGGTGAAGCTTCCCGTAAGTGGGAAGCTTGTGGATAAATTAGTGTATGCCCAGTTGATTCAAGGCCACGAGGCCTGCGTCACAGCGGGTGTTTTTGAGCGGGAGCTAGATCATGCATAAAACTATTGAATTTCTTGGCTGGCCTGGTTTGAAAATCTACCAACGCTTTGGCCTCGCTGCTTTTGGCCCCATCTGCAGCGCCTTCATTTTGATCACCTTACTCGCCGTCGAGATCCTGCCTCCTGGTCAATTTAGAGCCAGTCTTGTGGTCGGCCTGCTAATTGCGGGGACCTATCTTTTCCTTGGATTTGCCTACTATCGTCAACGCCATTTGAGCATCGGCGGCGATTTATTGAAGCGCGCCCTGATCGGCGACTGGAAGTTTGACGCTAAGGAAATTGACAGCCAGTGGCGCAACCAGGGCGTTGTTCCCTTCGTTCTTGGCTATACCGATCGAGTCAAGGTATTGACCGACGAGACCGCAAGGATTGCGGAAAACCTGCTCAACAACAGTAAGCAAACCTCTCAGGATGCCAACCGATTGTTGACCCAAGCTGAAGAGATCGCCGCGATGCTTGAAGAAACAGGAGCAGGCCTGGAACAGTTCACGGCTTCCATTGAACGAAATGCGCAAAACTGCCGTGATGTCAAAGAGCTCGCCAAACAATCGACGGAGGCCGCCTATGCAGGCGCAGATCAGGTGATTGCGATTAGCAATGCGGTCAACGAAACAGGCCGCAAATCTCAAAAAGTCATTGCGATCATCGATTTGATCGAAAGCTTCGCCACGCAAACCAACATGCTAGCCCTAAACGCGACGATTGAAGCCGCCCGCGCGGGCAGCAATGGCCGAGGCTTCGCGCAGGTCGCCGATGAGGTCAGAGCGCTTTCCAATCGAAGCGGCGATGTCGCCAAGGTCATCCGAGAACGCATCACATCAGCCACTCGGCAAATTCAGGGTGGAATGCTCGCCTCCAATAATAGCGCTAAAATTCTTGAGGATGTTCTACTTCAAGTTGCCCAGGCTCAAGATCTCATCGACGACATTGCCAACGCCTCTACTGAGCAAAGCGCTGGTGTCGGACAGATCAAGAGTGCTGTCGAACAAATGGCCAACCTCACACAGAGTAACGCCAGTGCGGTCGATCAAGTCGCAAAATTGGCGGCGGGCCTCGAGCAGGAGGCCTTCGCCTTAGATCAGAGTCTAGTCGGGTTAAAGGCCTCACGCTTCAATAGTCGCGAGGCCTGCGTTGAACTAGTCCAGCGCGCAGTGTCCGAGGTGACGCGCCGTGGCCCAAGCGCCGCTGCCGCGAAATTCAACGACCGCGAGGGCGGCTTTCATAAGCGCGACCTGTTTGTTGTGCTTTCCGATCTACGGGGTTTTTTATTGGCCCACGGCGGCGAGCCAACCCTGATCGGCACCGATACATTTGAGCTGACCGATGCCAAAGGCTACTTTTACGTCAAGGCCGCGATCACCATGGCCATAGACAAAGGCAACGGTTGGATCAATTACGAAGTCCGCAACCCGGCCACTGGACGGGCCGCTCTGAAAAGTACCTACCTTGAAAAAATTCCAGAATTAGACTATTGGGTGTGCTGCGGCGTTTTTTCAGACATTCGCCAAGAGCACCGAGAAGCCTCTTTGGCCTGAACCTTCTCTGAGAATACAATGCTGAAAATCTATCCTCACCGAGACGACATTGAACTCTATGACTCCAAAGCAAGTCGATCAACTAAATATCGCCGAAACCATTAACAACTGGGCGTTGTGGCGCGATGCAGGCGATTGGGAGCGTTTTCGCACGGTTTGGCATTGTGATGGCTGGATGTGCGCCACTTGGTTTCAGGGCACAGCGAGCGATTTCATTGGAATCAGTCGCAAAGGTTTCGAGAACGGCGTCTCGATCTTGCATTTTCTGGGCGGCTCAACGATTGACGTTCAAAGCCATCGTGCCATTGCTCAAACCAAAATGACCATCAATCAACGCGGTCTGGCGCATGGCGAATTGGTTGACGTGGTGTGCACGGGTCGCTTTTATGATTTCTTCGAGAAGCGAACCATTGACGATCAGGAATGCTGGCGAGTGGTTCGGCGTCAACCCATCTATGAAAAGGACCGCATGGACCCGGTCGACCCTAGCGTCCGCATGAAGCTGAACGACGAGATCCTCAAGGTCTTTCCTGAAGGCTATCGACACCTTGCCTATTTACAAACAGAGCTTGGCTTCAAAGTGAAGCGCGACATGCCAGGCTTGCGAGGCTCGGTGGTTGAAACTTTGTATGCGCAAGGCAAGAAATGGCTGCAAGGCGAGACGCCTGATTTTTAAGTTCTCCGATGACCACTCTGCAATCAATAAATTTAAGAAACTCAGGGTGCTAGACAGTTAAAGGTGGCGGCTCGAAGAGAGAAGAAAGCGCACTTTCCAACGCCAATTCGGCATGACTAAAATCGGACAGAATGACGAGTCTCTTGGCTTGGTTCAGGGCCGCCAAGGCCGCGCGTTCACTTAAGGACTGCGTAGGACTCAGAAGCTTTTGTGCAAGAGAAATATCTTCGATAGCCCGCATTCCATGACTACAGTAGAGATCGACCTGCGCTTTGTGAATTTCCCGAACCGTCAACTGATGATCGATAAGACTAGGCTCGCTGGCTTGCCCACGTCCATCGTGGCCAGAGTTGTAAAAACCAAAGCTGAGTACCTTGGCGTTAAGGCCTTCAAAACTTGTGTTCATTTCAAGCTCCAAAAAAGTGGTTTGATTCCCGCAATTTCACCGTCGCCCTAAAAGCGTTTGATCAAATTGCATTGAACTAATCTCAAATGAAAATTGACATACTTTAACGGGAGAGATTCTGAGATTGTATGCTCTTTCAGGAGTCCGCAACAGAGATCAGATGTCATTGGTCTCAATTGCTTATCGCAACGCAATATTGTGCTCACGGACTCGAAGCATCGGGAAGTTCGCGCGGTCTTAAGGCACTATCGGGTTCAAGCAACGCTTCAGGAGCGCATCCTATCTCGAGTAGCGAATATCGCTTGCTGTGCGTACTCATCGCCATCGGCGGCACATCCTTCAGTTATTCAATTGGAGCGAGACAATCATCCTGGACTACCTGAAGTACTACCTCGGCCCTCTCGTGCAGCTCACCAGTTGCTTGGGTTTATTGATGGGAGGCGACTGGGTTTATCGGCCCTGTGCCCTACTGTTTGGTGCACGCTCGCAAAAAAGATCTCTACCTCCTGGAACGAATTAGCGAACTCAATGCGGTTTGGCCCTTACCGTTTCATTTATTGCATGTGCCATCCGTGGCTAACCGTAATTGACTGCCCCGTTAACGCATTACTTGGGAATGCCGCCAAAAATATTGCCGTTTGTGCCACGTCTTGAACCGTTGTGAACTCACCGTCGACCGTTTCCTTGAGCATAACGTTCTTGATCACGTCCGCTTCGGAAATACCCATTGATTTTGCCTGCTCGGGAATCTGTTTGTCGACCAAGGGAGTTCTCACGAAACCGGGGCAAATTACATTAGCTCGGATACGATCTTTGGCCCCCTCTTTGGCAACCACTTTCGCCAGACCAATCAAACCATGCTTAGCGGCGACATAGGGCGCCTTCAATGGTGAGGCCTCATGTGAATGAACCGAACCCATGTAAAGAATCGTTCCCCCTTTGCCTGCTTTAATCATCTCACGCATGCAAGCGCGTGTCGTCAAAAAGGCGCCATCCAAATGAATGGCCATCAAACGCTTCCAGTCCTCAAACTTGAAGTCCACTAGTGCACTTATAATTTGAATTCCCGCATTGCTGATCAACACATCGACCCCGCCATACTGCGCGACCACTTGTGCGATGGCATTATCCACCTGCACTTCATCAGTGACGTTCATAGCCACCGCCATGGCCTGCCCACCTTTCTGGATTATCTCATCAGCAGTCGCCTTCGCAGCCTCCAAGGCTAAATCTGCAATAACAACTTTTGCTCCTTCACGAGCGTATTCCAAAGCAATCTCTTTGCCAATTCCGCTGGCAGCACCGGTAATAATTGCCACTTTGTCTTGTAACTGCATATCAATGTCCTAAAAAAGGAATCAGGTCTATTTGGCAAGATAGTCGAACGCGACTTCACCAAGCGGCAGACTGAGGTCGGCCAAAATGTGTACTGAGGAAATTACCTCAAGTACGGGCAAATCTGCTACGGGTGCAAGCGCGTGGTCGCGTAGGTCCAGCGCGCCAGGGCCACTCCACGCGCCCTTCACGATGATGTTTTCTAGCCGGTAGCGGACCAACTCACAGATTCTTGGAGGTGCCCATCAAGGTATCTTGTGTACCTTCAACTCAGGCTCGGCGAGTTTTAGACGGGCTGGGATCAGCTTTTCAAGGATCGCCGGATCGGTCCGATAGGTAATAATCAAATACTCTCGGTTCACGAAGCGATAAGGTCCAGGTGGGTAGGCCGGATTATGAAAAGGCATCGCGAAAGCGTTTGCTCGAATTTCGTCTTCAGTCACTTTTATTCTTCCTGCGATAGCTCGTGGATCGCCATGCCCACGTCGGGGGTCAGCGGCTTTAGCCATTGCCGGTGCTTGAACACCCTGTCAACATCATGTTGCCCGGCTGCCCAGCGCTTGTCGACCGAGGCCGCGCTGAAGTCAATGTCCTTGAGATGATCATCGTCTGGCAACGCTTTCATGATCAGTCGAACAATATTGATAGAGCTGGAACACCCACGCTCTAAAAGCGCTCTGACTTCCTTTGTGTTTCGCTTCGCCACAGGTATTTGCTCGGCAAGCAGGCGAATCGTGCGTCGCAAGTTTTGCATTTTTTGATGATCTTCCAGATGCTCTTTCGAGCGGCTTGCATATTGAATATTTTTTTGGCGCGTCATCACCTCGCCAATGCTACTGGGTAGAGCCTCGGTAGGATCCCAAAGGTCGAGCATAAAACATAGGGTGTCTTGTCGCTCTGCATCGTCCAGCACGTAGTCGATGGGCGTGTTGGAGTAAATGCCTCCGTCCCAGTATTGCTGCCCTGCTATCTCAACGGGTGGAAAGCCGGGGGGCAAAGCGCCACTCGCCATGATGTGCTTTGCGGAAATTTGCTGGCCCCCGAAGTTGTCAAACCGTTTCAACTCCCCTGTTGCAACATTCACAGCGCTTACGCTCAATTTTACTGCGGCACTGTTCAGATAGCGAAAATCAACGTATTTTTCGAGAGTATCGGCAAGCGGAGTCGTATCGTAAAAACTCATTTGCGCAGAAGGCGCACCGCTCAGCATGGTCCAGGGGTTAATCGGATAAGGTTTAAAGAATCCTGCGATGCCTTGAGTGAGCGTGGAGTAAGTTCGCGATGATTGCGCCCAGGGCTTGAACCAATCCAGTGCATTGGTGCCAAGTCCTGATGAACTATTTTCCTCGCTCAAGGTTTGCCAAAAGGCTCTAAGTTGTTTGACGCGATGCTCGGGCTTATTGCCCGCGATGAACGCACCATTGATCGCGCCAATCGAGGTGCCCACAATCCAGTCGACCGCGAGACCGTGCTTCTCAAGCGCCTCGAACGCACCACCTTGATAAGAGCCTAACGCCCCCCCACCCTGCAACACCAAGACCATTTTTGCTTGCTTCATCGTGATCGCTTCGTTTCCATTTGAACTTTGATTTTCAGTTGCTTAGATTCATGGTAGCACCGCACTAAGTCGACAGCTTCATGACAGATTCGCGACAGATTCGTGCAATCACCAAGCTTTAGAGTCGATAGCATGACCCAAAAGCCTTTACACGAAGTTCTGCTTCGTTATTCGCCAACTATCCTTGGCGGCCTCCTCCAAGTGTCCGTACTCTTCGTGCTGGGTGCACCTGCAAGCGCGCGCTCTGAAGAGCCTCAGGCATCGCTCACCTGGGAACACATGCGGAGTATGGTCAGGAAAAGCAATCCCGAGATCTTACTCGCGCGACAAGCGATCGAGGCCGCCCAGGCGGATCTCGATCGCGCTGGTCTACGACCCAATCCCACCTTGACACTGTCTGACTCCTCGTGGAAATTCAATCGTAGTCCACTCGGCTATGCAGCCGATATCAGTGCAAGAATCGATCAGACGCTTGAGCGAGGTGGGAAGCTAAAGCTTCGCCAAAAACAAGGCGCAGCACTGCTTGAATCGACGCAACTCGAGGTACTTCGTGCAGAGCGACAGATCATGGCGCGACTTGCCTCTGCCATCGTAGATTTGGACAGCGCGCGCCTCAAGCTCAAGGCCTCAAGGGAAATTTCCGCAACTCTGGAACGAGCTGCCGCTATTGCACGCAAGCGACTCAGCGCAGGTGATTTATCCGAAGTCGCTGCAGACCGTGTGAGCACCGATGCCGTCAGAGCTCTTAACGATATCACTCTCGCTCAGGGCGATTTGCTCGATGCCGAGCTAGCCCTGAAACTTCTCATCGGCACGGACAGGATATCCGGGCAAGACTTGGAGAGTGTTGATGTCAGTACCCTGCCCTCTCCTCCTTCAACCCAACTTGTCGTCGGCGCCGACGGGTCCACGGTCAAAATCGATCCTCGCACGCCTGAGCTCATGGCTGCGAAGCGGCGCGAAGCAGCCGCACAGGCGGGCGTTGAGCTCGCCCAATCCCAACGTTCAAGAGACATCAGCGTCGGCCTGCAGGTCGAAAAACAACCCTTCACGGGAGGTACCTATTTGGGAGTCTCGGTATCCCTTCCCTTACTGATCTATAACGACTATTCAGCCGATATTCGAAAAGCCAGCAGTGATCAAATTTCTGCCGAACTTGAAACGCGCAAGCTTGAGTCTCAAATCCAGTCGGATCAAGCGCGACTACGCTACGGTTTGCGGCTTGCCACCGAGCGTGAAGCCCGTTTAAGAGATCAGGCCCTGCCTGTGGCAGTAAGAAACTCCAAGGCTGTCGAATTTTCGTTCCAGAGAGGTGCCGCCTCGGTGCTGGAAGTGCTTGACGCCGAACGAACACTTCGCAACGTTCAAATTGAAGTGATCAGCGCCAGAGCTGATCGGCTTCGCACCGCAACGGCGGTTGCACTCATTTTAGACCCTGGCCTTCTCAGCCAGTAATTTCCCGCTCACTGAAAACGTTCATATGATCTTCGCTAAACGCTTCACACTTACTGCGCTCACTGTCGGCGCGTTTTCCGTGGGCGTTGCCGCCACCTGGTTTGCCCTGCGAGGCGGCCATAGCCCTTCTGCTATCGCGGCCACTGTTTCCGCTCCAAGTTCCTTGACTACACCGGCATCAATGCCCATCGAAGAAAAGCAAGCTCGCGACATTGTGAGTCTAAGCGAAGCAAGTCGCAGCGGGAGAATTCAAACCGCGGCCCTACAGTTCACCGCTGTGCCGCAATCTGGGGCCTTACCGGGGAAAATTGTTCTCGACGAAAACAGAACCGCAAGGCTGTCTGCACCCGTGACCGGAAGAGTGCTCAAACTGTTCAAGGAGCCAGGCGACCGAGTGGGTGTGGGCGATGTGCTGGCCACCATCGATACGCCGGAACTTGCAGGAGTGCAGGCCGAAGCCAGTAAGGCCCAAGTGGAACTCGGGCTTAAATCCTCAGCGGCACAAAGAATGCAAGAGCTTTACGCGGTGGGGGCCGTAGCACTTAAGGAGCTGCAAGCTGCGCAGGCCGAGGCGGCCGAGGCTCAAACCGAGCTGGATCGCACACGCAATCGCTTGCGCCAGCTTAATAGCCTGGGGCGCAGCTCAAGCACCTTTAACTTGCTTAGCCCGATTTCTGGCAGTGTCATCGAACGCGCGGTCACGGTGGGACAACAGGTGAGGGCAGAAGAAGCCTTAAACCTCTTTGTTATTTCAGATTTAAAACATTTAAACATGATTGTTGATGCCCCTGAGGCACAGGTTGCACAGTTCGCTCTCGGACAAACCATTCAACTTTCCTTGGATGACAAGAACAGCGCGGCTCGCCAAGACGATAGGAGCGACAGCTTAAGGCTTGAAGCTATGATTAGTCGCATTGGTCCTTCGGTAGATCCACTCACGCGCCGGGTTCAAGTGCGCGCAAACGTTAACAATGAGTTGGGCAGGCTTCGCCCTGAGATGTTTGTCAGGGCCTTTAGCACCGATGCGAGACAAAAGATGGCCCTTGAGCTACCCGTGACTTCACTTGCTGCGCGAGGCTCCGAGTCGGCAGTATTTATCGAGCGCGAACCGGGCCAATACCAAAGAATTCCTGTAGAGATTTTGGCGCAACATCCTGAACGAGCCTGGGTGGAACCGCTGGCTGGCAAGGCAGTTGCGGCGGGCGCTAAGGTGGTGACTCAAGGCGCTCTCCTTCTGGACAGCGAGATCGCTTCCCGATGAGCAGTTCGCCGTCCAATTCCTCGGGATTCATGCGTGCGGTCGTTCGCCAGCCGGTTCTGATTTTGCTCGCCGTGCTCGTGTTAAGTGTCATTGGCGCGATCATTGTGGTGGACCTTCCCATTGAAGCCTTTCCGGACGTCCAAGACACTCAAGTTCAAGTCATCACGCAAGTCCCTGGACGTGCTCCTGAAGAAGTTGAGCGCTCAATTTCTCAACCGCTTGAGCGCGAGCTTGGTGGAACACCTCGAGCCACCCGTATTCGCTCTGTTTCCATCACAGGCCTCTCGGTCGTTACAGCCACCTTCGAAGATGGTACCAACGACTTTTTCGCTCGCGCGCAAGTGCTCGAGCGCATTCAAAACGCCTCACTTCCAGCGGGCATACAACCTCAACTCGCGCCGCTCTCCAATGCGGTGGGTGAGGTTTTTCGCTATGTCATACAGGCACCGACCACGATGCCACGGGACGAGGTACGGGTGCTGCAAGACTGGCTGATCCGGCCTTCTCTGCGCGTGGTGCCGCAAGTTGCGGATATTGTCAGCTTTGGAGGGGCCATTCGCGAGCTGCAAGTCCGGGTAGACCCTAGCAAATTGGCGCGTTACCGCCTCACCATGGACGATCTTCAAAAGGCCATTACGGCCGGAGGCGACAATGCCGGCGGCGGTCTGATGCGTCGCGGTGATCAGAGCTTCGTGATTCGCGGCCTGGCGCTATATCGCTCCGCCCCCGATGTTGCAGCGGCGGTCATCGCAGCAGACGACGGCAAACCCGTGCGCATTGGCGATGTCGCGGAAGTAAGCTTCGGCGAGCGACCTCGCTCCGGGATTGTTTCTCATGCCGATGGGGAAGGCAATGCCGACGACGTCGTAGAGGGCATTGTGCAAATGACCAAGGGTAGTAACGCTGCGGTGGTGGTCAAAGCCGTCGATGACAAGATTATCCAAATCAACGAGCGTCTGACGCGAGAAGCACCCGGCGTAAAAATTATTCCAATCTATCGCAGAACGGATTTGGTCGGCCACACGGTTGCTACCGTGGTCGAAAACCTATTGATCGGCGCGGCCCTCGTGCTGTCCATCTTGTTCCTTTTTTTACGCCGCTGGTCGGCGGCCTTGATTGTGGCCTGTGTCATTCCGGTCGCTCTGTTGCTGGCCTTTATGTGCATGCAACTCTTGAAGGTTCCGGCCAACCTGATGTCCCTCGGCGCGGTCGATTTCGGAGTCATTATTGACTCGGCTGTGGTATTGATTGAAGCGCTTATGGTTCGCCTTAGCGCGGGCGCACTAAATGCCGAAGCCAGGCTTCAAGCGCTCGAGCTAACCCTCGGGCAGATGGCGAAACCGATTCTCTTTTCGAAAGTGATTATTATCGCGGCCTTCGCACCCATCTTTTCCTTTCAAAGAGTGGAAGGTCGAATATTTACACCGGTTGCTCTGACCCTTTCTCTGGCTCTGGCAGCGGGTCTGGTGCTCACACTCACCTTAGTGCCTGCCTTACTCGCCAAATGGCTCGCCAAGCACCCGCTTGAAGAAGCCCATTTAGGCTGGATGACCTGGCTCTCGAAGCGTTACAAGAGCTTGCTTGAGCGCTTAACGTCTTTCACCGGCCTGGTCATTACCGCGGCACTTGCGATTTTGATTGGAACCTTGGCCCTTTCCCCCTTGCTGGGGTCAGAGTTCTTACCAAAACTCGACGAGGGAAATATTTGGCTCACGGTGAGCCTGGCACCTTCGTCTTCGCTTGAACATACCAAGGGCATTGAGCGCGAAGTCAGAAATGCTCTGAAAACCTACAAGGAAGTTTCCCGCGTGATTGGTCAGGTGGGACGCCCCGACGATGGCACGGATCCGAAAGGTCCGAACAATTTGGAGATTCTGGCCCAGCTTACGCCTCGTGAGACATGGGCGTTCGACAGCAAGGAGGCCTTGGTTGCCGATATGGCCAAAAAGCTCAGCGTAATCCCCGGTATTAGCGCAAACTTCTCGCAGGTCATTCAAGACAATATGGAAGAGGCCTTATCCGGTGCCAAAGGGGAGGTTGTGGCCAAAATTTTTGGCCCAGATCTCGCGGTGCTGGAAGCTAAGGCGAGCAGCGTCGCACTGATTGTCGGCAAACTTCGCGGCGCCGTGGATGTTGCAGCCCTGCCGGTCGCCGGTCAACCCGAAATCGACATTCAATGGCGACGCGACCAGTTGGAACGCTTTGGCCTGCTTGCGGCTGACTTAAATCGCTTGGTCAGTAGCGCCCTTGGCGGTGTACCGGTAGGCTCATTCTTCCTCGGACAACGCTCGTTTGATATTACTTTAAGATTATCGGCCAGCGCGCGTAGCAGTATCGACGACATTGCCCAGCTTCCTATACCACTCCCATTACTGACAAACGGAGCGGCGAGTAGCTCGGCATCGGTGCCCCTATCCAGCCTAGCGACCGTTCAAGTACGTGATGGAGCCTCCAGAATTACTCGCGAAGCGGGCGAGCGCAACGTGACCGTCAAACTTAACTTGAGCGGCCGCGATCTGGGCAGCTTCGTCGCCGAAGCACAGGCCAAGGTGGCCAAAGAGGTTGCACTGCCAGTAGGATATCGCCTAGAGTGGGGCGGTCAATTTGAGAACCAACAGCGCGCCATGAAACGTTTGGGGACCATCGTACCCCTTGCCTGTCTTGCTGTGTTGACGCTGCTTGTCCTTGCCTTGAAAGCGCTTCGCCCGGCTTTACTGGTCGTTGTCGTGCTTCCCTTCGCCCTGATCGGTGGCTTCGCTGGCCTTGCTTTAGCAGGCCTACACTTATCCGTATCCGCGGCCGTCGGCTTTATAGCAGTCGCTGGCATTGCGGTTCAAAACGGCCTCATCCTGGTGGAGCGCATCGTCGAGATCAATCATGCCGGTGCAGCTTTCGAAGCGGCCGCCGAGCGACTACGCCCAATCCTCATGACCGCACTCATGGCTGGCCTCGGCTTGCTCCCCGCGGCCCTATCCCATGGCATTGGAGCCGAAACACAGCGTCCTTTTGCGGTTGTGATCGTTGGCGGTATCGTTTCCGCCACTATCGCTACACTACTCTTATTGCCCCTCGTCGCGAAGCGCTGGATCAAGCCCAGCATGGGCTAATCTAGGCCTTGCTTTGTACGGAGCCGCAATGATTCTGAATCAAGATCTGTCGAGGTAAAAAAGATGCGCATCCTCATTGTGGAAGACGACAGCATGCTTCGTGAGTCGCTGCAGGAGGTTTTACGCCGCAATGGACATGTCGCTGACAGTGTCGAAGACATTACGCACGCTGAGACCGCCCTGCAACTGCACTCCTTTGATTTGCTCCTGCTAGATCTTGGTCTACCCGATGGCGATGGTATTTCCATCCTCAGCAAATTAAGACAACGCCAAGACTCTTTGCTTACATTGATTATTACCGCGCGCGACGCTCTGTCCGATCGAGTCAAGGGACTGAAGACCGGCGCTGACGATTACCTGAGTAAGCCTTTCGAAACGGCTGAGCTTCTAGCGCGCATCGATGCACTCGGACGGCGCAATCGTCCGATCAGCAATAACGTGAGAGAGCTAGGACGCCTGCGCGTCGAATTGGATGCGCAGCGCGCTTGGATTGGTAGTGAGCCGCTTGATCTCCCTGCTCGTGAATGGGCCGTCCTTAACGCTCTGATTGAGCATGCAGATCGAATCGTCCCCAAGGAGAGGCTGATTTCCATGGTGGCCAATTGGGATGACGAGCTGTCAAGCAATGCTTTGGAAACCTACATTTCTCGCCTGAGAGCCAAGCTCGAACCCGCGGGACTGAAGGTCAGAACCTTGCGCGGGCTGGGCTATTTGCTGAGCGCAACGACTCCAACCGTGCGCTAGGGTTTAGACGTAATGACGGGCAAGCAAAAGAGCGAAGGCCACTTTCGTCAGAGCGGTAGTATGCGCAGCAATAGTCTGCGCCATCGCCTGTTGCTCAGCCTCCTGCCTGGGCTTTTTCTCGCAGTCCTACTTGCTGCGACCGCGAGCTACACTATGATCACCCGCCCGATGCGCGAGGCCTTTGATCAGTCTCTCGCTGATACGGCGCTAGCCTTAATACCGTACATCAAACGCGAGAACTCGAAACTCGTTGCACAACTTCCCAAGGAAGCTGAAATTATTTTGCGCTCGGACGAGTTCGAGACCGTTTCTTACGCCGTCTTTGACAGCGAAGATCAATTCGCCATTGGCGATGAGCATCTCACCAGCCTACTCGCACAGGTGCGCGCAAAATCTCCGAAGCCGGGCCCACGGCCTGGTGAACGCTCATTGCACGATCTAACGCTTAACGCCAGCCACGTGCGTGTACTCTTAATGCCGATTGACCGAGGAGAGGTTAGGGCCACCGTGCTCGTCGCCGAAACCACCAGAAAACGTCGCCAACGCGACGTTGAGCTTGTAATCGGTCTGCTCGCACCCTTGAGCTTACTTGCGATCGCCACCGCCCTCACCGTGGGGTGGGGAACTCGGCGTGGACTTGCACCCATTCACCAACTCACGGCGCAGCTTGGTCAGCGCTCGTTCAATAATTTGGCCCCACTCGATGAACCACGCCTTGTCGAAGAGCTCAGGCCGCTCGTCCATTCACTGAATGATTTGCTTCACCGCCTCGCCACCGCCCAAGAAGAGCAAGCGCGCTTCATCGCGGACGCGGCTCATCAACTCCGAACCCCTCTCGCCGGTCTTTCGATGACACTGGAGCTTGCGGCGCAGGGCGATACCGCAAGTCGCGATACTCGCATTGACCAAGCGCGCCAGGCGACCCAGCGCACCATTCATTTAGCCCAGCAATTGCTCACCCTTTCTGCCGTACAAGCCAGCCTCGGACAAAACACCGATGCTTCAACGTTTCAGCTCACTGAACTGATTCAAGAACTTGCTCCCGAATGGGCGCAAAGTGCTGAACGGCGCAGCATCGATTGCAATTTCGAATTGCTGGCCTGTACGGTGTATGGTCAACGTGCGATGATTGGCGAGGCGATGAATAATCTTCTCGAAAACGCACTGCTCTATTCCCCCCTTGGATCTCAGGTGAGCATCCGTTGCGGCCCCGCCTCAAATCAAGCCTTCAGTTTTTTTGAAATTAGCGATCAAGGACCTGGCATCGATGAGCGGTACAGAGCGAGAATCTTTGACCGCTTTTATCGTCCTCCAGGCTCGCCCGGCAACGGCAGCGGCTTGGGTCTAGCGATCGTCAAAGCCGTCGCCGAACGAAATGGCCTATCCATCCAACTTTCGAACGCTGCAACGACGGGTTTACGTGCCCGTCTCACCCTTCCGGCCGAGCAAACTGAGGTAAAGAGATCATGAACAGGTTTGCGATTATGGTGCGGCTTTGCGTTTGTGGGCGTCATTGGAGAAGCTGGCGTAACCTAATTGCGCTTTTGATGAGTGCGGCATCAATTGCACTCATCCCAAACCTAGGCCGCGCCCAGGAAACGTCTACCCCGGTCGCTACCGGTGCTAGTTATAAATTCACGACTGGCTACTACAGTTTTTCCAGCCAATCGGCGGGCTGGGACGTAAACCTCCGGCGCAGTTCAGAAATCGGCAATATTTGGCTAGGGTACTTCGGACAATCCGATCAAATGATCTCGCAGTGGCGCGCGGGCTGGGATCACAGCTTTGGAAAAGATATTCGAATCACACCTTCCATTCAGACGGCAAGCGGGGGCTTTTGGGGCGGAAGCATTCAGGCGGAAGTGGGTGATCCTTGGTTCTTTTCCTTAGGCTTCGGGCGTACCAATCTCAGGCCGTATTTCAATCTCAATTTCGATCCGAATGACTCCTACATGCTGAGCTTTGGCAAGCACCTTTCGGAAAAAGACCTCGTCGCTGTCCAATATATTCGCGACAATCGAGAGAATCCGGATCAGCGCCATATGCATCTAGTGTACAAACGCCAACTCAATCAAAGAGATCGCTTGAGCATGGATCTTTTGTTTAAGACCGGTCTTGTGGGTGGCACGACCATCCATCGCTGGGGACTGAGTGCGACCTACGATTGGCCAGCCTGGTTTATGCGGGTGGCCTGGGATCCCAATGTCAATTTCAGCGCTGAAAACTCTTTAAGGCTTTCCACCGGAATCCGATTCTAAACGAGAGGCGTTTTGCCATTTGGAAAGTGTTGATCACGTGTTGATCGAAGCCGCTTGACCAAGCGGCGTTACAGTGACGCTGACCTTGAGCGTCTGCTGACCGCCGCCGAGCATGACTCCCCGAATGGGGCTGACATCGCTGAAGTCTCGCCCCCAACCTAGGGTGACATGTTCCAAGTTCACCATGCAGCGATTGGTCGGATCAAAATCAACCCATCCGATACTGGGGCAATACACCGATACCCAGGCATGGGAGGCGTCCGCCCCCACCAGTCTGGGCATGCCTGGCGCTGGATTGGTCAGAATATAACCGCTCACATAGCGACAGGAAAGTCCCAGGCTGCGCAGACACCCAATCATGAGATGGGCGAAATCCTGGCATACCCCGCGCCGAATGCGAAGGAGTTCACTCAGCGGCGTGGAAATATCCGTAGCCTCGGCATCGAAGACAAAGTCGCGATGAATTTTTTGGGTGAGATCTAATGCGCCTGCAAGTACGGATACACCGGGGCGAAAACTTTCGCCGGCATACTGGCGCAATTCCTCACTCAGGTTGACATGGGGCGATTCATATAAGAACTTCATAGGTTCGAGCACTTGCGGATCATTGGCCACCGGGCGGCTGATCTCACGCAAATTATCCCGCACTTGTTCCCAGGGTTTTGAATTTACGAGTAACTCGCTGCCTGGTCGCGCCAACAAAGATATCGTCGATTCTGCACTGACCAACAACCATTCAGAGGGCTCGGAAATCGACAAATATTGCCGGTGGTTCCCAAAGTAATCGAAGGCATCGTGCTGCTCGCTCGGCGTAGGGGTCACGCTAATTTGATGAGCCAGGCATTGCTGAAACTGAAAAGTTCGCGGCTTCAGTTGCAGCAATTGCTGTGACAAACTCACTGTGTAAGCGTAGTCATAACGAGTTTCGTGGAGGACGTGAAAGCTTGTGCTGAAAATCATGGTGTTGGCAATCATGCCTTAAAGACACTGGCGTCGATATGGCCGGCATAACTGAAAAACTTTGACGCGAGGCGCTCCGAGACTTGATAGCTTGCCGAATAGATGTTGCGTAGCAAGGTTAAAAGCTCCTCGCCTCCGGGACGAAGGTCGCGCCCCGGATCGAGACCTTTCAACTGAGCCAATAACGGCTCGAAGATTTCCTCGCCACTGGGGCCATGAACTGCGGTAACGCGCCGCAGCGCGCCGATCAAACCTTCGAGCTGAAAAATAACTGAGCGCGGGTTGTCGGCATCGAGAATCAACAAGTCCAGTACGGGCAGCCATTCAGGTCGGGCCATATAACGAGATCGGTACGTAATGATGCTGTCACCGAGGTCAAGCAACCAATCCAGTCCGCTGTTAGGAGGCATGGTCAAGGCGTGTTGAAGAGCAGAGCACATGAATTGGAGGCGCTCGATTCTTCTCCCCATAGACAGGAATCGCCAACCCATGTCCCGGGTCATGCCATCGAGTGTAAAGCCTGCCAGCGTCATTAGAGAGACGGCCGCCTGATCGAGTAGCGCCAGGGCGTCGCCGATGTTCAACTCTGCGCCCGGACTGCCAAGGCGTTGCAGCATTTGATTGAGAGAGCGCCAATTGTCGGTAGAGAGGCGCTCTCGTAAATTAAACGCCACTCGAAATAATTGCTTGACGTGGTGCGCCAATCCTGGCAAATCCGCATCATGAACGGCCTGGAGTAAACGCGCTTCAATCATTGCGTCGCTCGGCAAGCTTAGGTCAAGTGGTGTCAATGCGTCGGACGTGGCCGACGCGGGTGGCTCGAGAAGCTCTTGCCATTGGCATAGTGCAACAAGCGTGGGCCATTCACCGCCACGGGTTTCCGGGTTAGCCTCGATAAGCATGTCGAAGCATCGGCGCATTAAGCGAGCGGTGTTATCGCAGCGCTCTGCATAACGCCCGAACCAAAAAAGATTTTCAACCGTGCGGCTCGCCAAATGAGTTTCAGCACGAACCAGGTCGTGGTTCGCGGTGGCACGGGGCAAGAGAGTGACCGGATTGACCAGACCATCGGTCATTACCCAGGTATCCTTGCTCGCGCCCCCACGTTGCATGGCGACGACGCGAGCGTCCGTCCCCGTTGCGACCCGCGTAAGCCCACCAGGCATGACGGCATAGCCATTAGGCGTTGCACAGGCGAAAACTCTCAGGCCCACGACGCGAGCGCTCAAACCTGCCTTTACCTGCGCTGAGCCGCCCACTCCGGAATGCTCCGCCCGATTCCAGGTGGGCGCTTGCGACACGAGCACTTGCTCTTGAGCCACAAAATTATGAGGTTCGGCACGCAGACGATCAATGAACGAAATGCGGGCGGCCTCATCGAGATCCTCACCAAAAACCGGTGCTTGTCGAAGCTGAGGGAAACTTGGTTTGAACACCAATTGACCAATACGGCTTACGGCATCACTTAGGGCGGCGGGCTCACCGCACCACCAGGTAGCAATCGAGGGCATCTTCAAGGCTTCACCGAGCAGTACTTCACTGAGCTTGGGAAGAAAGCCGAGCAGAGTGCCCGACTCCAGCAGATTAGAGCCCAGACTATTTGCGATCAGTACGGTGCCGCGTCTGGCCGCTTCAGTGAGACCCGCCACACCTAAGGCAGAATCGCTACGCAGCTCCAGCGGGTCACAATAGTCGTCGTCGAGACGGCGCAAGATAACGTGCACGCGCCGCAGGCCAGACAATGTCTTGAGCCAGACGAAGCCGTCACGCACCATCAAGTCGTTGCCCTGGATCAAGGGAAAGCCAAGGTAGCGCGCCAGAAATGCTTGCTCGTAATAGGTTTCGTTATAGGGGCCCGGCGTCAAAAGTACCGTCAACGGCCGTTCGCCGTCCGCGAGGGCTTGCCCCATATACGGGGCACAAGAGCGGCCCCAATGGGCTAAGCCGTCACGCAGCTTGATAAAAAATCCAGCAAGTCGCTGAATCTTGAGGTCCCGAAACATTTCCGGGAAGGCACGCGAAATCGCCATCCGGTTTTCCAGCGCGTAGCCCGCCCCCGAGGGCGCTTGAGTGCGGTCGTTGAGCGCCCACCAACGGCCATCTGGCGAGCGTGCCAGATCGACGGCATAGGTATGGAGCGCCACTCCGTCAAGATGTTTAATGCCGTGACATGGACGTAAGAAGCCAGAGTGGCCGTGAACCAACGAAGCCGGTAGATGACCGTCGGCCAGTAACTGTTGATCGCCGTAAACGTCAACCAAAATTTTGTTCATCAAGCTTGCGCGCTGTATAACACCGGCTTCAATTTCGGCCCATTCGTGAGCCGACAGAATCATGGGCACGACGTCCAGGTCCCAAGGACGATCTGTGCCCAGAGGATCGGCGTAGACGTTGTAGGTCACCCCGTTTTCGCGTACCTGACGCTGAACGACCTGCACCCGATGCTCCATTGTTTCGGGGGCTGATTCACTCAAAAACTGTAGCATTGCCTGCCAGTGCGGACGCGCTGTGCCGTCGGCATTCAGCAGCTCGTCATAGCGGGTTGCAGTCCTCTGGTAATTTTCGAGGAGCTGAGGGATCATGGCATCCAACGTAGGTCCAGGGTGAATGGATATTTTGGGTTAAGAGGCTCAGCGCGCACTTCGATGGGTCCTGGCGTGTGCCCTTGTGCCACAAAGCGCGTGAAGCGTCGCGCTTCGGCGGAATTGGCATTGACAGGAAACGTATCGTAGTTGCGCCCACCGGGATGGCTGACATGATAGGTGCATCCACCAATCGCACGTCGGCTCCAGGTATCCACCAGGTCGAACACCAGTGGAGCATGAACCCCAATGGTCGGATGTAAGGCACTAGGCGGAGCCCAAGCACGGAAGCGCACACCGGCCACCGCCTCCCCTGGCACCCCGGTCGGATGCAGGGGCAGAGGGCGACCATTACAAGTGACGACGTGGCGAGTATCGGTGAGACCGCGCACACGAACTTGCAGACGCTCCACCGACGAATCGACGTAGCGTGAGGTGCCGCTGCGGCTCACTTCCTCACCGAGCACATTCCAGGGCTCAATCGCTTGGCGCAACTCAATTTCGACTCCCTCGTACACCACGGTCCCATAGCGGGGGAAGCGAAATTCAATAAACGGGTCGAACCAGCTTGGAGAGAACGCAACCCCGGCGTCCATGAGATCTTCAGCCACGTGGCGAATGTCTTGCGCCACGAAATGCGGCAGCATCCAGCGGTCGTGCAAGGCCGTACCCCAAGGCATCAAGGGAGCACGATACGGTTCTTTCCAAAAGCGAGCGACCAGCGCGCGAATCAGCAGCATTTGTACCAGGCTCATTTGCGCATGAGGAGGCATCTCGAAGGCTCTGAATTCGACGATACCCAGGCGGCCGGTTGGAGAGTCGGGCGAGTACAGCTTGTCGATTGAGAACTCTGCACGATGGGTATTACCGGTCAGGTCGACAAGAAGATTGCGCAACAAGCGATCCACCAGCCAGGGGCGCTCGCTTTTCTTGGCCTTGGGTAATTCGGACTCCATTTGCTGGAAGGCGATACCGAGCTCATACAGAGTGTCATCGCGGGCCTCATCCACTCGGGGTGCCTGACTGGTCGGGCCGATGAAGGCACCGGAAAACAAGTACGAAAGGGCCGGATGGTTTTGCCAGTAGGTGAGCAGGCTGCGCAGCAAATCGGGCCTGCGCAGCATCGGGCTATCGGCAGGTGTAGCGCCGCCGAGCGTGACATGGTTACCTCCGCCGGTGCCAGTATGCCGTCCGTCGAGCATAAACTTTTCGGTGGCAAGGCGAGATTCACGCGCAAGCTCATACAGCTTGGTGACGTTCTCGGTGATTTCCTGCCAGCTCGACGCTGGTTGCACGTTGACCTCAATCACGCCCGGGTCGGGAGTTACGCTAAGCACGCGCAGTCGAGTGTCCCAAGGTGGCGGATAGCCTTCCAGCCGAACCCGCATTGCGACTTGGGTGGCCGTGGCTTCGATGGCACTGATCAGCGCCAGACTGTCCTCAAGCCGTTCCATGGGCGGCATGAAGACGTGCAATCGCCCTTGTCTGACTTCGATGCAAAGTGCGGTATGAATCACCTCTCGAGGATCTGGAGAGGCCTTGCCAACACGCGCCTTTTTCTTGCTCTTTGCGGTGACAGAAACAGTGTCAGCGGATGCCAAGGCATCTCTTATTGCGAAAGGATCCACTGGAAAAACAGGTTCGATATCTTCGGGCATTACCCAGGGCAGGCTCTCGAGTGGCAAACGAAGGCCAAGCGGCGAATCCCCAGCGACAAGATAGAGTTTTTCGCGCCGTAACGGCCATTGGCTGGTGCGCCAATGCCGGTCCTCCATGAGGCCCGCAGGTTTAAGTGGCACCACCAAGCCCGCGACCGCGCCCAAGCCTTTTTCCAAGAGCATTGCCAAGCGTCGCCGCTCGTGCGGGTCTTTGAGATCGACCCGGATAGGATCAAGATTGACCGGCAATTTTTGCTCGATTAAGACCTGCTGCATGACGTCTTCGTAGGCCGGAATCAGGCATTCGCAAGGCAGTCCGAGCTGAGTGACCAGAGCTTCGCCAAACCGGAGCGCATCTTGTTCGTTGAATTTATCAACGTCACTATCTTTGGCTAACAGGCTCTCGTCATGCCACACAGGTTGCCCGTCGCGCCGCCAGAAGATGTTGAGCGCCCAACGCGGCAGCGCTTCTCCGGGATACCACTTCCCCTGCCCATAATGCAGAACCCCACGAGGGGCATGGTGCGCCTTGAGCTTGAGCAGGAGATCTCCTGCAAGTTTTCGTTTGGCGTCACCGTGAGCCGCGATATTCCACTGCGCCCCTTCCATAT
>JANLRI010000429.1:0-21465 GCA_031361565.1 Betaproteobacteria bacterium
GAAGCGTTCTGCAGGCGGTGCGCGATTCTAAATCGACGGACTCCACGCGCGTGAGTATCGCGATGCGTCAGATGAAATATGACTGGTACAAGGGCGCGCAAGAGTATCGCAAGTGCGACCATCAATCCGTGCAGTCAGTGATCGTTGTGGAGTCTAAGTCCAAAAATATGAAGGATAAGTACGACGTATTCAATGTTCTGTCCGTCGAAGCCGCCGACGACAAGAAGCTGCGCTCCTGCGACGAATTGGGTCATAAGGTTACGACTTAAATGAACCTGAGCGAAGTTACCGCACAGTTACTGGCCTTACAGATCGTCACAGGCGTCGCACTGGGCTCCGTGTATGCCCTCCTGGCGATTGGCTTGTCTCTCATCTTTGGCATGCTCACGGTGGTGAACTTCGCTCATGGCGCCTTCTTTATGGTCGGCGCATTTCTCGGTGTGTACTTTCTCGGAGTGACCGGTAGTTTCTGGTTCAGTTTGATCCTGGTTCCCGTGGTGGTTGGTCTCATCGGGCTTGCGACCGAACGCTTCTTAGTGCGCCCCTTGTACGGGCGAGGTATTGATTACCCGCTGCTGCTGACTTTCGGTCTCAGCTACGTGATGATCGACGCGATGCGCTTCATATTTGGAATTGAGGGGCTGCCCTCGAGCACACCGGCGGTGCTTCGCGGCTCCACAAATCTGGGCTTCGGAATGTTCCCAACCTATCGGCTGTTTTTGATCGCGATCACCGCCTTGATCATTTTGGCGCTTTGGCTATTTCTGGAAAAAACGAAATACGGCTTAATTATTCGAGCGGGCGCGCGCGATCCGGAAATTGTGCGGGTGCTGGGCATTGATGTGTCGAAGGTTTGGCTGATGGTCTTTGGTTTAGGTACGGCGATCGCCGGGCTATCGGGTGTTTTGGCTTCGCCAACCCGCGCCGTGAATCCCGAGATGGGTATCCCGATTCTGGCCGACGCCTTTGTGGTGACGGTTGTCGGCGGTATGGGTTCCTTGCCGGGTGCGGTAATTGCAGGCCTGTTGGTCGGCGTCGTTTTTAGTCTGACGTCTTTGTTTGCGCCTGCCTACGCGGAAATGTCCATCTTTGTCTTGATGGCCCTCGTGCTGCTGATTCGGCCGCAAGGTTTTTTCGGTCGCGCTGGCTTGATGAGCTAATGGCCCCTAAGAAAAATAATCCGGCAAAGCTCATAACAACATGAACAAGCAATTCTCCCTGATGGCCTGGGGCACACGGCATCGCGTGCTTCTGGCAACTCTTTTCCTGATCGTCATGCCCTGGCTGCTTCCCTATGAGGCCTTGGCCGTTAATATCCTCATCTTCGGACTGTACGCGGTAGGCTTCAATCTGTTGTTTGGCTACACTGGTCTGCTCTCTTTTGGCCATGCGTCGTTTCTAGGGATCGGAAGTTACCTTGCGGGCATTAGCATTGTTCAAGCCGGGCTGTCTTGGTGGATGGCGATCATTGTCGGCGTGCTTGCCTCATCTTTGGCCGGTGCACTGATTGGATTTTTAGCGATCCGAACCCGAGGGATTTATTTCTCGATGGTGACCTTGGCCTTGGGCCAAATCGTCTACTACTTGTTCTACAAGGCCGAGCACTGGACTGGAGG
Organism: Betaproteobacteria bacterium; assembly: GCA_031361565.1. GTDB lineage: Bacteria > Pseudomonadota > Gammaproteobacteria > Burkholderiales > Burkholderiaceae_E > JAPOKJ01. The sequence continues at coordinate 1,617 of JANLRI010000429.1, forward strand.
CGAAAATGGCCTGCGTGGTATTAAGGTCGACGTGATTCATGTTTTTGGCGTGCCACTAAACTTTGTCGATCCAACCACCAAGTACTACATCATCCTGGTGTTCGTTGTACTGGCGCTCTGGTTTGTATCGAGAGTTTTAAATTCACCCTTTGGTGCGGTGATTGAGACGATTCGCGAGAACGATAAACGCGCCTCAGCCTGTGGATTTGATGTTGCCCGCTCAAAGTGGTTGGTGTTCGTGCTCTCCGCTGCGGTGTGCGGGCTGGCCGGTGCGCTACGCGCCCTTCATCTTTCGATTGTGCCGATTGACTCCCTCCATTATCTTCAATCGGGGCAGGCCGTCATGATGTGTTTGCTCGGTGGCATGGGCACCTTTTTCGGGCCTTTTGTGGGAGCCGCCGTTTTCCTCTTGCTGGAAGATGTTGTTACGAATTCGACCAAGTATTGGATGTCTATTGTCGGCGCCATCTTTATGTTTTTCGTGTTGTTCTTCCCGAAAGGCATTTGGGGATCGATCTTGCATTGGATCTCGAGACTGGAAAAGCCCGCCAAATGAAGACTATCCTCAGAACAGAAGCACTGGGTCGAAAATTCGGAGCGTTTCAGGCCCTAAGCAATGTCAGTATTGAATTTCCTGCCGGCCAATTGACCGCCATCATCGGACCGAACGGGGCGGGTAAGAGTACCTTCTTCAATGTCATTAGCGGTGCAATTCCAGCAAGCACGGGTCGCGTATGGTTTGAGGACCGCGAGATCACGGCGCTCAAGCAACATGAGTACGCGCGCCACGGAATCGCGAAGAGTTTTCAGATCACTAATGTCTTCAAGCAGCTTTCCGCGCACGAGAATGTCCGGGTCGCGGCCCAGGCGATGACGAGTCGCTTTAATATCTGGGAGCCTCGTTCAAAGCATACTGAGTTAAGCGATTTTGCGGATGTCCTGTTGCAAAGAGTTGGACTGCTCGAGGCCCGCACCAAGCCTGCCGCGGATTTAGCCCATGGTCAGCAAAGAGCTCTGGAAGTGGCCATGGCTCTGGCGGCTAAACCGAAACTCCTGCTAATGGATGAGCCCACGGCGGGTATGTCGCCCGAAGAAACCTCGGTGATGATGAGCTTGATCACCAGTCTGGCCGCCGAGCGTACAGTGATTTTGGTGGAGCACAAGATGAAACTCGTAATGGGAATCTGTCAGCGCTTGATCGTGCTGCATCAAGGTCAATTGCTCGCCGAGGGCACCCCCGCTGAAATCCGTAGCAACCCGGAAGTCAAGCGTGTTTACCTGGGGCAAAACTGATGGTCCATTTGCCGCAAACCAATCCTCAGCCCAAGCCCCCAGAAATGCTGAAGGTGCATGCTCTCAATGCCTGGTATGACCGCAGCCATGTCGTGCAAAACATTTCTTTCGAGGTGAATCACGGTGAGATCGTGACCTTAATGGGTCGCAATGGCGCGGGCAAAACGACAACACTTCGAACCATCATGGGCTTGGTTGCCAAGCGCGCGGGGCAGGTGAGCTTTGCGGGGCAAGAGCTTTTAGCGAGCCCGCCTCATACCCGCTATCACCACGGCTTGGCTTATGTGCCGGAGGATCGCCGCATCGTGGCCAGCCTGACGGTGAGTGAAAACCTTCAGCTTGGGCTTTTGGGCAGCCGCAATAAGCACGATTTAAACCAGATGGTGGACGAGATCGCCGAAATCTTCCCGCGCTTGAAGGAGCGTATGCATCAGGAAGGTACGTCCTTGTCGGGCGGCGAGCAGCAAATGTTGTCTATTGCCCGAGCGATGATGGTCAAGCCCAAGATGATCCTTTTGGATGAGCCGAGCGAAGGCATTATGCCGATCCTAGTGGACGAAATGTTTGAGCTCTTTGTGCGCCTTAAAAAGCAGGGAACAACCTTGCTGCTGGTCGAGCAAAACGTGGAGCGCGCGCTGTCTATTTCCGACCGTGCCTATATTTTGGACCAAGGGCAGATTGTGCATTCGGGCCGAGGCTCAGAGCTTCTGGCGAACCAAGAGATTCAGGAAAAATATTGCGCGGTGTAACTTTACCCCACCTGCTCGCTATCGCCTCGAAGCTCATTTAGAATCCACCTGGTGCACCGATAGCAAGTCATTGTTCAAAAGTGAGGGAGACCCTATGAAACAACTGTTTAAGATGAGCGTAAAGTCACTTGGTATGGGTTTGGCCCTTTTTTGTAGCGTGACCTTGCATGCCCAAGACAAGCAAGCTCTGAAAATCCTCGTCGGCTATCCTCCGGGCGGCTCGGTTGATGTCATCGCCAGGCTTCTTGCGGATTCGCTGCGTGACGATTTCAGCAGCATTATTGTAGAAAATAAGCCTGGGGCGGGCGGTCGCATCGCTTTGCAGCAAGCCAAGAACTCCAAGCCTGATGGACAAACTTTGATCGTTGCACCGAGTGGTCCCATGGTGGTGTTTCCGCATGTTTACAAAAAGCTTGAGTACGATCCAGTCAAGGATTTTTCGCCGATTTCGCAGCTCGGGGTTTTTCAGTTTGGGATTACTGCGGGCCCGGCAAATAATGTGAAGACGGTCGCAGAAATGTTGGATACCGCTAGGAAAGATCCAAAAACCGCAACCTACGGTTCCTCAGGGCAGGGAACTTTGCCTCATTTTCTCGGGGTGATGTTGGAGCAGATCTCCGGTACAAATTTGGTCCATGTCCCTTTCCAGGGTGGAGCCCCGGCCAATGTAGCCTTGCTGGGCGGTCATATCGGTTACAAGATTGACGTGGTCTCGGAGTCGGTTGAGTTGCATCGCGCAGGCAAGGCTCGCATCATTGCGGTGACCGGCAATGTCCGAGATTCTCAAATTCCTGAGGTACCTACCCTCAAGGAGTCCGGTGTCAACATGGAGGCGACAGGGTGGTTCGCGATTTATGGCCCGGCGGGTATGAGTGCAGATCTCGTACAGCGCTTGAACCAGTGGGTGGTCGCAGCGATCAAGAAGCCAGCCAACATGGATAAGATGAAGAATCTCGGTCTAGAAGTGATTGGATCGAGCTCGGCTGGTTTAGTGGAGGCTCAGCGAGCAGACCTTCAGCGCTGGGAAAAGCCCATTAAGGCAACTGGTATTCAGCTCGACTGAGCGCGGTGACAATTGCGTCGCGACACATTGATTTTGGTGATTTGAGGACGTTTTATGGGTAAGAAAGCAATGATTAAGTATGTTTCGCTGGTCGGCTTAGTCGCTGCCATGAGTATTGTTCAAGCTCCTATGGCTTGGGCGCAGGCTGCGAATGAAGTGCGGATCGCGCACATTCACAGTAAGACTGGTCCGCTCGAAGCTTATGGAAAGCAAACCGCGGTCGGTTTTTTGATGGGTCTGGACTACGCCACGGGTGGTTCCATGAAGGTCAATGGTAAAAAAATCGTTGTGATCGAAAAGGATGACCAAGGCAAGCCAGATCTCGGTAAGTCTTTGTTGGCGGCCGCCTACGGTGACGATAAGGTCGATCTCGCCGTAGGCCCCACCTCTTCAGGGGTGGCCTTGGCAATGTTACCGGTTGCGGAAGAGTATAAGAAAATTCTGCTGGTTGAACCGGCTGTAGCGGATTCAATCACGGGAGATAAGTGGAATCGCTACATTTTCAGAACCGGGCGCAATTCCTCTCAGGATGCCATCTCGAACGCGGTCGCTCTTGATAAGCAAGGCGTGACCATCGCCACCCTCGCGCAAGATTACGCTTTTGGCCGCGATGGTGTTAAAGCATTTAAAGAGTCCTTAAAGACGGCCAAGATTGCGCATGAAGAATACCTACCCACCACGACGACAGATTTCACCGCCGGTGCGCAGAGAATTTTCGACGCGCTTAAGGATAAACCCGGTCGCAAGGTGATCTTTATTATTTGGGCGGGCGGCGGCGGTAACCCTTTCAAGATTGCCGATCTCAACCCTCAGCGCTACGGTATTGAAATCGCCACAGGCGGCAATATCCTTCCAGCGATGGCTGCTTATAAGCAGTTCCCCGGAATGGAAGGCTCCACTTATTACTACTTCCAAATTCCCAAGAATCCTGCCAACAATTGGCTGGTGACTGAGCACTACAAACGCTTCAAGTCGCCACCCGATTTCTTCACTGCGGGTGGTATGGCTGCGGGCATTGCCGTGGTGGAAGCCTTGAAGAAAGCGGGAGGTACAAACACTGAAAAGCTTATTACGGCGATGGAAGGCATGAGCTTCGAAACTCCGAAGGGCAAGATGACCTTCCGCAAAGAAGATCATCAGGCCATGCAAAGCATGTATCACTTCAAAATCAAAGTTGATCCAGCCTTTCCCTGGGGTGTACCCGAGTTAGTACGCGAGATTAAGCCCGAGGAAATGCAAGTGCCGATTCGTAATAAGCGCTAACGAAATACGCACTAAATGCAACGAACCCAACCCAACCCCAGAGGTTTTGTAGTTCCGTGTTACGCACCGAAGCCTTAAGCATCAAGTTCGGCGGCCATGTGGCCGTCGACCAAGTGAGTTGCGAATTTGTGCCGGGCACGCTAACCGCTATCGTGGGCCCTAATGGAGCAGGCAAGACCACTTACTTTAATTTGATTTCTGGTCAGCTTAAGGCGAGCTCAGGTCGGGTTTTGTTGGAGGGTCTTGACCTCACCGGGCTGCCCGCGGCTACACGTACTGCGCGCGGCTTGGGTAGAGCTTTTCAGCTCACGAATCTTTTTCCGCGATTAAGCGTTCACGAAAACGTGCGCTTGGCGGTTCAGGCTCGTACCCAGACGGGAGTGAATTGGTGGTCGATCTGGTCGAGTCACGGCGCGTTGATCGACGAGGCGGACGCGCTCATTGAGCAGCTTGGCTTACTCGCCAAGCGAGACGAGAAAGCGGCCAGCCTGCCCCATGGTGATCAACGTAAGTTGGAGGTGGGTATCCTGATGGCTCTCAAGCCAAAGGTGTTCATGTTCGATGAGCCGACCGCCGGAATGAGTGTTGAGGAAGTGCCCGTCATCTTGGATTTGATTCGGCAAATTCGTCAAGACCCGAGTAAAACCGTGCTTTTGGTCGAGCATAAGATGGACGTCGTTCGCGAGCTCTCGGACCGCATTATCGTTTTACATAATGGGCAGTTGGTTGCCGATGGCGAACCCAACGCCGTGATTGCGTCACCGATCGTCCAGCAGGCCTATTTGGGTATCGAGTTGGATGCGCCCGTTTCTCAAGGGAGCGCCTAGTGCTTACCCTCAAAGCAGTACAAACCCATATCGGGGCCTATCATATATTGCATGGTGTAGACCTTGAAGTGCCCGCCGGGCAAACGACCTTGCTTCTAGGGCGAAACGGAGCGGGTAAGACGACCACCTTGAGAACCATTATGGGTCTCTGGCAGACCTCAGCGGGAAGGATCGAGTTTGAAGGTCGGCGCATTTCCGGTGTCGAGACCCCCTTGATTGCCCAGCGGGGCATTGCCTATGTACCGGAGAACATGGGAATATTCTCTGATCTCACGGTGCGTGAGAACTTGCTGCTTGCCGCCCGCGACGCGCGCAGTGACAAGCATCTGGATCACGAAAGACTAGGCTGGATCTTTACATGGTTTCCGGCCATCAAGACCTTTTGGAATCATCCTGCCGGATTGTTGTCGGGTGGGCAGAAGCAGATGTTGGCAGTATCGCGAGCCGTGATTGAGCCCCGTAAGCTGATCTTGATTGATGAGCCCAGCAAGGGCTTGGCTCCAGCCATCGTTCAAAACATGGTGAAGGCTTTCCGGCAATTGAAAGCGGCCGGGGTGACGATGTTATTGGTCGAGCAAAACTTTCAGTTTGCGCGACAGTTGGGTGATCATGTGGCGGTGATGGACAACGGCGTGGTCGTGCATCAAGGCTTGATGAAGGAGCTGGTCGAGAACACGGCCCTGCAGACGCAACTTCTCGGCCTGAGTTTGGCACCTGCCCATGTCTGAAACTCTGATACCTCGGCCACGGCTCGACTGGGTCCCCTTGGCGCTTTTGCTTGGGCTTAGCCTACTTGCGCTACCGTTGGTGGGCAGCGCATCGAGCTGGCTGACACTTACCGTGGCCGGTCTCGCGATGGGCATGATTATTTTTGTGATTGCCTCCGGTCTAACGTTGATCTTCGGATTGATGGACGTCTTGAACTTCGGCCATGGCGTGTTTATTGCCATAGGGGCTTTCGTAGCAACTTCTGTTCTCGCACCCCTCGCACATCTCACTCAAAGCCCGCAGCTTGGACTGAACCTGGTTGCGATTGCTCTGGCGATCCTGGCGGCTATGGTGGTCTGTGGCTTGATCGGTTGGGCGTTCGAGCGAGTGCTTGTTCGACCCGTCTATGGCCAGCATCTCAAACAAATATTGATCACGATGGGCGGCATGATCATTGGTGAAGAACTGATCAAGGTCATCTGGGGGCCAGAGCAAATTCCTTTGCCTCTGCCGGAAGCCATTCGCGGTTCAATCTTCATTGGGGACGCGGCCATTGAGAAGTTCCGATTGATGGCGGTCGCCATGGGCGCACTGGTGTTTTGCGTCCTGCTGTGGGTATTGGGTAGAACCAAGCTCGGTCTGTTGATCCGTGCCGGCGTGCAGGACCGTGAGATGGTTGAGAGTTTGGGTTATCGCATTCGACGGCTATTTGTCGGCCTATTCGTGGCCGGCTCGGCGCTTGCCGGACTGGGTGGCGTGCTGTGGGCGCTGTATCAGCAAAACGTTGTTCCGCAGATGGGTGGACAGGTCAATATCCTATTGTTTATCGTCATTATTATTGGTGGCCTTGGGTCCACCCTGGGCTGTTTTATAGGTGCACTACTGGTTGGCTTATTAGCCAATTACACGGGTTTCCTCGCGCCCAAGCTTGCGCTGTTTTCAAACATTGCCCTGATGGTGGCGATTCTGATGTGGCGACCCCAGGGCCTCTACCCAGTGGCTAAGCGATAACACTACATGCTTCTAAGAACTGTTCTCTCCGATGACCTTCCGCGCAGCCGCTTAGTGGCCATGCTTTTGGTCGTGGTGCTGGTTGCGCTAGCCTTCGCTCCTTTTTTGTTTCCAGGGGCCAAGGCGATCAGCGTGGCTGCCAAGATTTTGGTGTTTATTTTGTTGGTGGCCAGCTTTGATCTGTTGCTGGGTTATACCGGTATTGTTTCCTTCGCGCACACCATGTTCTTTGGGATAGGAGCCTACGGCATTGCGATTGCGTGCGCGAAGCTGGGGGCGGATTGGTGGTCGGTTGTGATTGGTCTTGTAGCGTCCTTAGTGGCGTCTTGCTTATTGGCGTTGCTGATTGGCCTGTTTAGCTTGCGAGTACGCGCCATTTTCTTTGCGATGATCACCTTGGCGGTGGCGAGTGCGTTTCAAACCCTGGCCTCGCAACTTTCAGAATTCACGGGGGGTGAAGACGGCCTGAGTTTCAAGGTGCCCGAGTGGTTGCGGCCAAGTTTTACCTTGAGCGAAGAGCCGTTGTTGGGCGCTCATTTAGATGGCAAGTTCATTACCTACTACCTGCTGTTCTTTTCCGTACTGATTCTTTTTCTGGTGCTCCTGCGGATAGTGAATTCACCTTTTGGTCGAGTGCTCCAGGCGATTCGCGAAAATGAGTTTCGCGCCGATGCCATTGGCTTTCGCCCGGTGTTATACCGCACCTGGTCAAGTGTTCTGGCTGCCCTGTTTGCAAGCTTGGCTGGGGCTTTGTTGGCGCTTTGGCTGCGCTATAACGGTCCCGATACTTCGCTTTCTTTTGAGGTCATGCTGGATATTTTGTTGATTGTTGTGATTGGCGGAATGGGCACGCTCTATGGAGCAGTGATCGGCAGCGCTTTGTTTTTGTTGGCGCAGAGTTACTTGCAAGATCTGATGGGAATCGTATCGGTGAATCTCGAAAGTATTCCCGTTTTGGCGAAGCTCTTTTCGCCGGATCGCTGGCTGCTTTGGCTCGGTGTGTTGTTCGTTCTTTCCGTGTATTACTTTCCGAGCGGTGTGGTGGGTCGTTTGCGTGAACGCGCCAAATAGAACCCGTCGGTCGCTTACGCAATGTAAGCGAGTTATAGTAAGGGTTATAGGGGAGGCGATATGGGTGCTGGAGAAAACGTAGGAACTTATCTTCTCAACGCATTGAATTCACGGGTCGGTGAGTTCATCAGTTTGCGCAGGGAAATTCACAGTAACCCGGAGCTTGCGTTCGAGGAGCATGGCACGGCCGCCTTGGTGGCCGAGCGCCTGGAGGCCTGGGGCTACAAAGTGGAGCGCGGTGTGGGTGGTACCGGCGTGGTTGGGCAATTGGTGCGCGGCAAGGGCGGGCGCAAAATTGGTCTGCGCGCCGATATGGACGCCCTGCCTATTTTGGAGGAAACCGGTGCGGCCTGGGCCAGCAAGAAACCTGGCGTCATGCATGCCTGTGGCCATGATGGCCACACCGCCATGCTGTTGGCTGCAGCAAAATATTTGGCCGAACACGGTGGCTTTGACGGCACGCTCAATTTAATTTTCCAACCGGCTGAAGAGGGGGCTGGCGGCGCGCTGCGCATGATGGAGGATGGCCTGTTTGAGCGCTATCCTTGCGACGCGATATTTGCGATGCATAACTCGCCCGGTGTGCCTCAAGGGACCTTGGTTTTCCGCGATGGGCCCGCGCTGGCCTCGTCGGATTACGCGACGGTGACCTTAACCGGGGTGGGCGGCCACGGCGCCATGCCGCATCGTGCTGCCGACCCGATTGTGGCGGCGAGCAGTATTGTGATGGCCCTGCAAACGGTCGTGTCACGCAATGTCGACCCTCTAGTGATGGCGGTGGTGACGGTTGGCGCAATTCATTCTGGGCTCGCCAATAATGTGATTCCGGCCACGGCGACCCTGGAGATCAGCGTGCGCGCCTTGGATCGCGACGTCCGAAAAACCGTGGAGCGACGCGTTAAAGAGGTGATCACGGCCCAGGCCGAGAGCTTTGGCGTGCAAGCCGAGATTGCCTGGCGCGAAGGCTATGCAGTCTTGGTGAACACTCTTGAGGAGACGAATTTTGCGCGTCAGGTGGGCGTGGAGTTAGTGGGAGCAGAAAAAGTAATTTTGCAAGGCCCACAGGTGAGTGCTAGCGAAGATTTTGCCTTTATGCTCGAGCGACGGCCCGGTTGTTACTTAATGATTGGCAATGGCGCGGGCGACCAGCTTGGTTCTTGCATGGTGCATAACCCTGGCTACGATTTTAACGATCTGAATCTATCCGTGGGCGGCGCTTACTGGGTGTTGCTGACGCAGCGATTTCTCACCGCTTCAACTTGCTAGTTTCAAGATCGCGCAGTTTAAAACGCTGAATCTTGCCGGTGGCGGTTTTGGGCAGCTCGCTCACAAACTCTATCTGGCGCGGATACTTAAAAGGCGCTAGTCGTTCTTTGACGAAATGCTTAAGCTCTTCTTCGCTCACGCTCTGACCGGACTTGAGCACGGCGAAGGCCTTGGTCTTGGTGAGGCCGTCTGAATCGGTCACGCCAATCACGGCCGCCTCAAGAACGGAGGGGTGCTGCATTAATGTGGACTCGACTTCGAAAGGGCTCACATAAATGCCGCTCACTTTGAGCATATCGTCGCTGCGACCGGAGTAAGTGTAGCTACCATCGTCGTTGCAAATGTATTTATCGCCGCTCTTGGTCCAGGCGCCTTGAAAGGTTTCACGCGATTTTTCGCGATTGCCCCAGTACATGAGTGCCGCGCTTGGACCCAAAATGTACAGATCACCGGTTTCGCCTTGCGCGACTGGACGACCATCATCACCTCTTAGTTCAATCTCGTAGCCCGACACCGGCCAGCCGGTTGTGCCGTAACGCACTTTGCCGGGTTGGTTCGATAGAAACACATGAAGCATTTCTGTGGAGCCAATACCGTCAATAATTTCGATGTCATAGTGCTTGGTAAAGCGCTCACCTAACTCGGCCGGTAGCGCCTCGCCTGCGGAGGATGCGAGTCGAAGGCCAACCTCTTCTTTTTTGGGAAGATGGGCTGAGGCCAGCATTCCCGCAAAGCCGGTCGGAGCTCCAAAAAATATGGTGGGCTTCTTGCCGCCGACCTCACCTCGCCAGCGTTTAAATACCGCGTCTGGGGTTGGGCGTTCGGCCATCAGGATGACCGTAGCACCGACCGACATGGGAAAGCTCAAGGCATTGCCTAAGCCATAGGCGAAAAATAGTTTGGCGGCTGAAAAGCAGACATCGTTTTCGGTGACGCCTAGGACAGGTGTGCCATAGAGTTGGCAAGTCCAGTAAAGGTTGGCGTGGGTATGTACGGTCCCTTTGGGTCGGCCTGTCGAGCCGGACGAGTAAAGCCAAAAGCCCGGCCCGTCGCCGGCCGTGTTGGCGGGAGCCTCAAGCGGTGCAACTGCTTTTGAGGGGTTAATAAAGGAGTCAAAGCCTATCGTCCGGATGTTGGTCGAATCGGCAGTTGACGCGAGGTCATTAGAGGCGCGCGATAAGACCGCAGTCCTGACCTCATGGCGGCTCCGGCCCATGGCAGTGTTGAACACGGGCCACAAACTTGCCGACACCACGGCGGCTTGAGCTCGACTGTGTTCAAGCATATAGCCATAGTCGTCTGCCGTTAACAAGGTATTGACGGCGACAGGGACTAAGCCAGCATACAGCGCCCCTAGAAAGCTTACTGGCCAATCGATGCAGTCGTGCATGAGGATTAACACTCTTTCCTCAGGCCGCAAGCCGGTGGCAAGTAAAGCCGCCGCCATGTGACGGACTCGGTTCGTAAGCTCGCCGTAAGTGATGGCTCCATCGTCGTCGACGAAGGCCGTTTTTTGAGCCCGGTCTGCGTTACATTCGATCAGGTACTGGGCAAAGTTAAAGCCTGCACCTGGGGTTGGCGCGACGGGGTGACTCATGTTTCTCTCCAACCTACAAACCACGTAAAGGTGCCTGCGCGACTTTCCAGGCAGGCTTCACAAATATTTTAGAGTGATGCTTTTCATTCAAGCATCCAAACATCTTGCCGCGCAACGAAAGACGCAGTATTATGCATCGATGAATTCTAAATCCATGGTCAAATGATGTCAAGCAGTATATTGCACTTTCATGGCGAACCTCTTCTGGAGCCTGGCCTCGAGGCCGTTTCGGCTAATGAAGAGAAAAATCCGTTTTTGGTAGGTCTTGGTGAACGCGTCAGGGCTTTGCGCAGCAAACGGGGCATGGCACGCAAGGCCTTGGCTCTGGCCGCAGGCGTATCCGAGCGGCATCTCGCAAATCTTGAATACGGTATTGGCAATGCGTCCATTCTTGTATTGTTGCAGGTAGCGAAAGCCTTGAAATGTACGCTTGGCGAGTTGACGGACGACGGAGCTGCCGATTCGCCGGAAGCTCGTCTCATTCAAGAAATTTTGGCCGGTAAAGACGAAGCTGCACTGCGCCGCTTAAGGCTGGCGATGTCGGAGGCTCTTAGTGCTGAGCAGGTGAGTCAGCCCAGGAGCAAACGTATCGCCTTGGTCGGGTTACGTGGAGCAGGTAAGTCCACACTTGGAAGAATGATTGCGGAAGATTTAGGATTTCCCTTCGTGGAGCTGAGTCGGGAAATCGAAAAACTTGCCGGCGGTACGATTGGCGAAATCCAGGCGCTGTACGGTGTGAGTGGCTATAAACGCTATGAAAAACGGGCTATGGACGAGGTCTTGCAGCGCCATTCCGAAGTGGTAATAGCGACCCCGGGGGGAGTGGTTAGCGATACAGCAAGCTTTAATCTCATGTTGTCGAAATGTACTACGGTGTGGCTCGAGGCGAGCCCGGAAGATCATATGAATCGTGTCATCGCTCAGGGTGATATGCGACCGATGGCCTCAAGTAAGGAGGCCATGGAAGATTTGAAGGCCATCCTGGCGGGCCGTTCGGCCTACTATTCGAAGGCCAATCTGCGCTTAAACACCAGCCATCAAGATTTGGATGCCAGCTTTCTCGGCTTGCGCGCTTTGATAAGAAACGCCCTCGAGATTCCAATCGCGGATTAATCATAAAAAATTTATAGCATTGCAGAATAGTGCTTGCAAAAAAATCGAATTGTGCAGTATTATGCGGAATCAATTAATATTGCACGCAGTTTACTGCTCATTCAGCTCAGGAGAAATTCAATGAATCCAACGGCTTTGCCTCTCGGCTCCGTCGACTACAGAACGGACCCATCCCAGTATAAACATTGGAAATTGAGTTTCGACGGGCCGGTTGCAACCCTTGCGGCTGATTTTGACGAAAATGCGGGGATCCGCCCCGGCTACAAACTCAAGCTGAATAGTTACGATCTTGGCGTTGACATTGAGTTAAATGATGCGCTCAATCGGGTGCGGTTTGAGCATCCCGAGGTGCGCACGCTGGTGATCACTAGTCTCAAAGAAAAAGTATTCTGCTCTGGCGCCAATATTTTTATGCTCGGCGTAAGTAGTCACGCCTGGAAAGTGAATTTCTGCAAGTTCACCAATGAGACTCGCAATGGTCTTGAGGACTCCTCCAAGCATAGTGGCTTGAAGTTTTTGGCTGCCGTCAACGGGGCTTGTGCGGGCGGCGGTTACGAGTTGGCTTTAGCCTGTGATGAAATTGTTTTGGTGGATGACCGCTCAAGTGCGGTGAGCTTGCCCGAAGTGCCCCTACTCGGTGTTTTGCCAGGTACGGGAGGTCTGACCCGGGTGACCGACAAACGACATGTTCGCCACGATCTCGCCGATATTTTTTGCACAACCACCGAAGGAGTGCGTGGTCAAAAAGCCAAAGACTGGCGCTTGGTGGACGAAATCGCCAAGCCCGCCGTATTTGCGCAAAAAGTTCGTGAGCGTGCATTAGCCTTGGCCGAAAAGAGTGACCGACCTGCCCAAGGCAAGGGTGTTTCATTGAGCCCGGTACAGCGTACTGTTGAAGCCAATGCCTACCTTTACCCCAATGTAAGCGTGACGATTGATCGTGACAAGCGCACCGCCAGCTTCGTAGTGAAAGGCCCTACTGGCGCTCAACCTACCGACCTTGCAGGCATTGAGGCCGCTGGTGCTGCTTGGTACCCCTTGGCACTGGCTCGAGAGCTGGAGGACGCGATCCTTAACATGCGTACTAATGAGCTCGATACCGGTGTTTGGCTCATCAGAACCGAGGGGGAGTCGGCCGCCGTGTTGGCCATGGACTCCGTCCTCATGGCTCACCAAAATCACTGGCTGGTGCGCGAGACAATTGGTCTATTGCGCCGAACCTTGAGTCGCTTTGATGTGTCCTCACGGAGTCTTTTTGCGCTGATTGAAGAGGGCTCCTGCTTCGCGGGTACCTTCCTGGAACTTGCCTTGACCTGTGACCGCATTTATCACCTGGCCTTGCCCGATGATGGCGACAGGGCACCCACCATTACGGTGGGAGAAACCAATTTTGGTCTTTACCCCATGGTGACCGAGCAGAGCCGACTGGGGCGACGTTTTTATGACGAGCAACCCGCGCTCGAAGCCGTGCGCGCCAAGGCGGGTCAAGCGCTCGACGCCGACGCCGCCTTTGCGGTCGGCCTAGTGACCAGTAACCCGGACGATATCGACTGGGCAGATGAAACGCGCATCGCCATTGAAGAGCGTGTGGCCATGTCGCCGGATGCGCTCACGGGCATGGAGGCGAACCTGCGCTTCAACGGCCCGGAGAATATGTTTACCAGAGTCTTTGGTCGGCTCACGGCTTGGCAGAACTGGATTTTCCAGCGCCCAAATGCCGTCGGAGAAAAGGGTGCGCTAAAAGTTTATGGCAAAGGCGAGAAAGTGGCCTTTGATTGGAACCGAGTTTAGAAGATAGAAGGAACAAGATTATGAGCGGCATTAATTACAGCGAAAAAATTCCCAATAACGTTAACCTCAGCGAAGATCGCACCTTGCAACGTGCGCTTGAGCAGTGGCAGCCCAATTATGTAAGCTGGTGGAACGACATGGGCCCGGAAGGCAGTCAAGATTTTGATGTCTACCTGCGTACCGCCACGAGCGTCGACGCTCAGGGCTGGGCACAGTTCGGCCATGTCAAGATGCCCGATTACCGCTGGGGTATTTTTATGAACCCCGCGATTGCTGACCGCAAGATTCATTTTGGCGATCAAATGGGTAAAGAGGTTTGGCAAGACGTTCCTGGTGAGCATCGTGCCAATTTGCGTCGCATTATTGTGACCCAGGGCGATACCGAGCCCGCATCGGTGGAGCAACAACGTCAGCTCGGCTTGTCGGCGCCGAGTCAGTACGACCTGCGTAATCTTTTCCAGATTAACGTCGAAGAAGGCCGCCACCTGTGGGCGATGGTTTATCTATTGCATAAGCATTTTGGACGCGATGGCCGTGAGGAAGGCGAGGCCTTGCTCGAACGTCGTAGTGGTCAAGAGGACAATCCTCGCATCCTTCAAGCTTTCAATGAAGCCACACCGGATTGGCTAGCCTTTTTTATGTTTACCTACTTTACGGATCGCGACGGCAAATTCCAACTTTGCGCGCTGGCCGAGAGTAGCTTTGATCCCCTCGCCCGCACCACCAAGTTCATGTTGACCGAAGAGGCCCATCACATGTTCGTCGGTGAGAGCGGCGTGTCACGGGTGATTCAACGCACCTGCGCGGCCATGAACGAAATGAAGACCGATGATGTGGGCAAGCTTCGCGCCGCCGGTGTGATCGATCTGCCGACCTTGCAGCGCTACTTGAACTTTCACTTCTCGGTCACGATTGATTTGTTTGGTGCCGATGAGTCGAGCAATGCGGCCACTTTCTATAGCACCGGTATCAAAGGCCGCTACGAGGAAACCAAGCGTAATGATGATCACATCCTGAAAGATGCAACCTATAAAGTTTTGCATGTGCAAGGCGGGCAGTTGCTTGAAAAAGAAGTCCCGATGCTTAATGCTCTCAATGAAGTCTTGCGTGACGATTTCATCAAGGACAGTGTTTCCGGCGTGGAGCGTTGGAATAAGGTCATTGAGAAGGCTGGACTGCCGCATCGCCTTAAAACGCCTCATAAAGCCTTCCACCGCAACATCGGTGCGCTCGCTGGTGTTAAAGTTTCGCCTGATGGTCGAGTGGTCACCGAGACGGAATGGCAGGCCAAGCACAACGATTGGCTACCCAGCAATGAAGACCGCGCTTTCGTGGCATCGCTGATGGGTCGAGTGGTCGAACCTGGCAAGTTTGCCAATTGGATCGCACCGCCAGCGATGGGCATTAATCGCCAACCCGCTGATTTTGAGTATGTTCGTTTTAACTGAGTTTGGAGACTGGTCGCTCATGGGGAGTTTAAATCGTGGATGTCTCTGAAGCCAAGGTGATCAAACAGCACCTCATCGATCCCGAGATTTGTATCCGTTGCAACACCTGCGAGGCAACCTGCCCCGTAGGTGCTATCACCCATGACTCCAACAACTATGTGGTGGATGCGCAGATCTGCAATCTGTGCATGGCGTGTGTACCGCCTTGCCCGACCGGCTCGATCGATAACTGGCGATCTATGCCTCGGGTGAAAGCGTACAGCACCGAAGAACAACTCACCTGGTCAGAGTTGCCGGTCGAGTGGAGTCAGGAAGAATTGGCAGCTGAAGTGGGCGCTGGTTCGACTGCGTCCGAGACTGCGGCGGATGCTCCCCTCGAAGTTAGCCTCGGCACGAGCGCGGCCGCCCTGGACATGGGGGCTACGTTTGGGGTTCAAGCCGCAGGCGCTTTGACGCAAGTGGCGGGCTCTACTTTGGCGCCATGGTCGGCGGCGCATCCATACACGAATCTTTACGGACCCAAGGCGCCAGAGAAGGTAGTGATGGCGACGGTGACGGGTAACGTACGAGTGACCGAAGTGGGTAAAGAGTACGATACACATCATGTGGTCTTAGATTTTGGCGGAAGGCCTTTCCCTGTGTTGGAAGGGCAATCCATTGGAATTGTCGCGCCGGGTCAGGATAGTATGGGTCGTGCCCATCATGCTCGGCAATATTCCATTGCCAGCCCGCGTAATGGCGAGCGGGCGGGTTACAACAACCTATCCTTGACCATCAAACGGGTCCTTGAAGATCATCAAGGTAATCCCGTGCGCGGCGTGGCCTCCAACTACATGTGCGACTTGAAGGTCGGCGACTCGGTGCAAGTCATCGGACCATTCGGCGCGAGCTTCTTGATGCCCAATCATCCGAAATCGAACATCGTGATGATCTGCACGGGTACCGGCTCGGCACCCATGCGTGCCATGACGGAATGGCGACGTCGCTTGCGCCACAGTGGCAAATTTGAGGGCGGCAAGCTCATGCTTTTCTTTGGCGCAAGAACCAAGGAAGAGTTACCTTATTTCGGTCCGCTGCAAAGCCTGCCGAAAGATTTTATCGATATCAACTTTGCATTTTCGCGCGAGGCGGGCAAGACCAAGCGCTATGTGCAAGATTTGATGCGTGAACGAGCGCCTGACTTGGCCGCGCATATGAGCGACTCCAATACCTACTTTTATGTTTGTGGCTTAAAGGCTATGGAAGAGGGTGTGTTGCTGGCGATGCGCGACATTGCCCAACAGGCGGGATTGTCGTGGGAAGGCTTGTCGAGCGCTTTGAAACGTGAAGGTCGCTTGCACCTCGAAACTTACTAGTCTTGGGGCCGAGCAGATATTGTTAGGAATTGACCGTGAACGCAAATGCCATGAGTGAAGTAACACCGGCCATCCAGGCCGAGCGCGAGGCCTTCTATGGCCGGGCTGATACCCAAAATTTGGCGCCGCTATGGACACGTCTGCGATCTCTTGTGCCCGAGGCCCCAACACCGGTGGGTGTGCCCCACCGTTGGGCGTACTCGGAT
Source organism: Betaproteobacteria bacterium (assembly GCA_031361565.1). Taxonomy (GTDB): domain Bacteria; phylum Pseudomonadota; class Gammaproteobacteria; order Burkholderiales; family Burkholderiaceae_E; genus JAPOKJ01. The sequence goes on from JANLRI010000429.1 coordinate 18,378, forward strand.
GTGCGGCCCTATGTTCTGGAGTCGGCACAGCACATCAGTGCCCGCGAAGCCGAGCGTCGTGTCCTGATTCTGGAAAATCCTGGCCTCAAAGGCAGCTCCCAAATCACCAACTCGCTCTACGCGGGCCTGCAATTGATCATGCCGGGCGAAGTCGCTCCCGCGCATCGTCATACCCAAAGCGCGCTGCGTTTCATTGTTGAAGGGAGCGGCGCATTTACGGCGGTGGATGGTGAAAAGACCACCATGCAGCCGGGTGATTTTGTGATCACCCCCTCCTGGACTTGGCATCACCACGGCCATGAGGCCAGCGGTCCGATGGTCTGGCTAGATGGCCTCGACATTCCACTCGTGGCCTTCTTCAATAGCACCTTCCGTGAGGATCATCATCAGGCCGAGGCCGAGATTACGCGACCCGAGGGTGATTCTTTGTGGCGTTTTGGCAGTGGCCTGCTTCCAGTGGGCTATACCAATGCAACGGCTAACTCGCCGGTATTTAACTATCCTTACGAGCGCACGCGTGAGGCCTTGTACAGTATGACCAAGGCCGGTGTCCCAGATAGCCATGCAGGCTATCTGATGCGCTACGTCAACCCGACTGATGGTGGTTGGGCCATGCCTACCATGGCGACCATGATTCGGCTTGTCCCGAAGAGTTTCAAAACCGCCCCCTACCGCTCCAGCGACAGTACGATCTTTATCGTGGTCGAGGGCGAGGGTGAGATCGATGTGGCCGGGCAAAAAATGCTTCTCATCCCCCATGACGTGGTGGTGGTGCCTGGTTGGATGCCCTATACCTTTAACGCCTGCGAGGACTTGGTACTATTCTCATATTCGGATCGCGTGGCTCAGGAAAAGCTCGGTTTCTTTAGAGAGCAGCGCTTGTAAAGTAGGCCAGGTGATCCTCAAAAGACTTTGAACACTGAGGAGACCGCATGAATGGCCTAATGATGCAGCAAGCGCTGCTGATTTCTTCCCTACTCACCCACGCTGAGCGTAACCATGGTGATCAGGTGATCGTATCGCGCCGCGTTGAGGGCGATATTCACCGGATGAACTACACGCAGCTTGCGGCTCGCTCCAGGCGGGTGGCCAATGTGCTGGCTAATCTGGGCATCAAGCCAGGAGAGCGTGTTGGTACGATGGCTTGGAACACCCATCGCCATATGGAGCTGTATTACGGCGCTTCTGGTTCGGGCGCAATCCTGCACACGTTCAACCCGCGCCTACATCCTGATCAGGTGGTGTACATCTCCGATCATGCGGAAGATCAGATCTTGTTTTTCGATCTGACCTTCTTGCCCGTGGTCGAAGCGGTCGCGGCGCGCGTTAAAACGATCAAACACTTTGTCGCAATGACGGATCGCGCTCATATGCCCAAAGACACTAAAGTCACGGGCTTGCTTTGCTATGAAGATCTGCTGAACGCGGCCTCTGATCAATATGAATGGCCGCAGTTTGATGAGAACGCGGCGTCCTCACTGTGTTACACCTCCGGTACCACAGGCAACCCCAAGGGGGTGTTGTACAGCCATCGCTCGACCGTCCTTCATACCTATGCGGGCGCCTTGCCCGATGTTTTGAACTGTTCTTCGGTGGATACGATTTTGCCCGTGGTACCGATGTTCCATGTCAATGCCTGGGGCCTGCCCTACATTGCTTGCATGGTCGGCGCAAAGCTGGTCTTTCCGGGCCCAGGTCTGGACGGTAAGTCGCTTTATGAATTGTTTGAAACCGAAGGTGTCACTTTCTCCGCGGGCGTGCCGACCGTTTGGCAAGGTTTGCTGGCCTACACCGATAGCAACGATCTCAAGTTTTCCACCATGAACCGCACCGTGATCGGCGGCTCGGCTTGCCCGCCCGCCATGATCAAAAAGTTTGATGAGCAATACGGCGTGCGCGTGATTCAGGGCTGGGGCATGACTGAAATGAGCCCCCTAGGTACGGTGAGTACCTTTAAGGCCAAGCATATTAATTTGCCGCGTGAAGAAAGGCAGGCCATCCAAGCCACCCAGGGTCGTTTGGTATACGGCGTTGAAATGAAAATTATTGACCCCGAAGGTAAAACCTTGCCCTGGGATGGCCAGGCGTCGGGTGATCTGTTGGTGCGCGGCCCTTGGATCATCGATAAGTATTTCAAGAGCGAGGGAGGCAACCCTTTGGTCGATGGTTGGTTCCCGACCGGCGATGTGGCCAAGGTCACAGCCGATGGCTATATGCAGATTACGGATCGCAGCAAAGACGTCATTAAGTCGGGCGGTGAATGGATCGGCTCGATTGATCTAGAAAATATCGCGATGGCCCATCCTGCGGTAGCCATGGCGGCATGTATTGCGGTAGCCCATCCTAAATGGGACGAACGACCCATGCTGGTGGTCGTCAAAAAGCCTGGAGCGGAGCTGAGTCGAGACGCTTTGTTGGCGTTTTTTGAAGGCAAAATTGCCAAATGGTGGACGCCTGACGACGTGGTTTTCGTGGACGCGATCCCGTTAGGTGCGACCGGCAAGATGCTCAAGAATCGCTTAAGAGAGCAGTTTAAGGACCATAAGCTTCCGAGCGCGTAAGTCAGCGTTCTTTAGCAAAAAATGAGAGCTAGCCAGGCGGGATCTTCGAGTGGATTGAGCGCCAGAAAGTGGTTCAATCGGAAGGTCCAGAGCTGGGCACTTGAAAAAAAGCCAGAAAAAGTCATAGAAACTATTGAGCCATAACAACTCAATAGTATCTTAGGAGTCCAAAGTTAAACCCGTGCTAAAAGTCTCGGCGCAAGGGTTTAACTGGGCTACTGGGTAACCTACTTGACCGTGTCGAAGACTGCTTTCGCCTGGGCATGGCAGAACGGTGGTTCATACGAGCCATGATAATTGCCATAGTAAGTGGCGAAGGCTGCGCTGGTGGGGTCGGTCGGTGCCTTGCCGGCGACTCCATAGGTGGCTTGAACAAAAGGGTCTACATCCACGGAAGTGACGTTGGTCAGACCTCGTGCGGTGAAATCCGCTTGAGCCACTTGCTGTTGCAAGACGGGCGGCACAGTCGGATCTCCGGCGCCACCGCACAACAAGGTTTTCGCTTTGGGGCTCCAGCCCAGCAAGTC
>JANLRI010000433.1:0-8340 GCA_031361565.1 Betaproteobacteria bacterium
TGATGCGCGACGCCAAGATTCTTCAAATTTATGAAGGCACCAACCAAATTCAAAGAATGATCATCGCGCGTCGGGCCTCATTCGCTTTCCGGTCGGGTTCTCCTGGCTCACTTATGGCCTGAGGGTCATGGGGCTGGACGACGCCCCCGCTGGGCGCGAGTTGATCTTGCGACTCGGCCCCAACTACGGCCCCAACTACGGCCTCTTCGCGCCCTACAGCGCCTACCCACAGGCGCTTGCGATGGAGTCTCTACAAGGCTCTGGTGTGCCGGTGCCGGCCTCTTATTGGCGCAGCGACGATGCCAGCATCCTGGGTGCACCCTTTCTGTTTTGCGAACGAGTGCGCGGTGATGCCGTTTTGCCTTGGGCTTCGGCCGCCTTAGCCCCGCTCGAAGAGTCATTCCGGCTGACTTTAGCGACGCAGTTCATCGACGCGCTTGGTGCCCTCCATCGCACCGATTGGCGCTCGAAAAGCATCTCTGTGATGCGACAAGGCCTCACCTTAGAGAATGCCGCAGAGACGCAAATCGCGTTTTGGCAGAGCGAGTACGAGCGCTGGGCGATGCGCGCCTATCCACTCTTTGAATGGGGCTTGCACTGGTTGCGTCAGAACCGGCCACTGGCCCCTTGTCTATCGATTATTCACGGTGACTACCGCACCGGAAACTTTCTCGAAGAAGGCGGCCACATTGCGGCGATTCATGACTGGGAACACACGCATATCGGCGACCCTCATGAAGACCTGGGTTGGGCCAGCTTGCCGATGTACATGGGCGGCACCAAGTTGGTGTGTCGCTTGATTGAACCGGAACGGTTTTTTGAGCTGTATCAAGCCCAGGTTCCGTTTACCGTCAGCGCGACAAGTGTCAAGTTCTATCGCGTATTTTCTTTGATGAAGCTGGCAGCAACACACATGGCGGCGGCCCGCTGCTTCGAGGACGGACGCTTCAACGACCTTCGCATACCAGCCATGGGCAGTCAAATCATTCCAGTGTTGCGTCAAATGGAAAAGGCGATTGAGGCACCATGAACAATTCATTCGAACGATTGATCGACGGCATGACCGTGACACTGCGAAACGAAGTCCTAACCCGACTCGATGATGAATTTGCACGCGGTCAGGTGTTTGGCATCATCAATCTGCTCAACAATATGCGACTGCGCGCAGATTGGTCAGTCAATTTTTTGCAGCAAGAGGTGAATGCGCAGCGTGAAGCTTTTGCGAAAGTTGCAGCCACTTTAGCGAGTTCAGGGCAAAAGCTACCATCGTTGGGGAGCGTCTGCGCAAACAGCGCGTCGCTAGCTCCTGCGCTGGACGCCCCTGCACTCATAAAAATGCGCGAAGAAGGTAATCAGGCCCTGATCGAACTATTGCGCTGGCTTTGGAGTGATCCGCAAGGCGTTTCTCAAGAGCAGAAGGCCAGCATTGAAGTCGCACTGCGAAGAGCTATGCGCTCCGAGGTTGAAATTGAGCTAAAGCACCTGGCGAAACCGATCTTCGCTGAGATGTCACAAGGTACTGAAGCGACAAATCTCTAAACTATGGACAACTCCGGGGCGCACGGAACAGTACGCGGAACATTAGACTCGAACCGACAGGGCGTATTGGGCGCGCAAACCATCTGCAACAGGCACAAAGGCAGAGGTCACCGCCTTGCGATCCGACTCACTTAGCCTGCGCCAAATCCCATCCTTGGCATTTCCTGGATCGTCGGCCACATAGAGTTGGGTCGTCAAAAGCTCCTTGCTTCCCAGGAAGATCTTGGCATGGATATGAGGCGTACGGCCCACATAAGGCGAAGGCCTGATCGTGCGGAAGCGAAACTCTCCCTCAGCGTTCAATCGAACCCGGCCAAAGCCCTGAAAGGCCGGGTCAATTTTTGAGCCGTCACTAGGATGATCATAGTGCCCGTTCTCATCACATTGCCAAATTTCAATGATGCCGCCATTCAGTGGTCGGCCATCTAAATCGGTCACCACCCCTTCAACCCAACTGGCTCGACCTTTGGAGTAACTGCGATCACCGTTCCTCAATAGATCGAAATCCGCGTCCTTGGGTTCTTTAACAGGGTAGTAAGGCCCCTCGGTTTGGCTGGGCGTGGCGCGACGTTTCGCTTGAGCTAGGGTTAAATTTGAATTACTGGCTATCAGCATCGCGCTCGCAGAGACCATGATGTGACGACGGGAGTCCAGAATTTTCTCAGCCATGGTGGAGTCTCCTTCGGAGCGCTAAGTCTAAACCGAAAATACATGGCACCACTAGCCGATCATATATTGCAACGCCAGCCTCAGACCGTTTGAGGGCCTCGATGTATTCCGGCTTTGGGAAACTTAGACTCGATGCGGTCTGCTGATCTATGGTCATCGGATGTGTCTTTTTTCAGTTGGGGTTGCGAATCTGCTCACGCGTGCATGTTAGCGCGCTACATTGGGTACTGGAGGCACTAAAGTTTCCAATTAGTATATACTTTTATATCAATACTTTAGGAGGAGGCGCCCATGATGACCGCAAAACTTTTTGTCAACGGCAGTAGCCAGGCAGTTCGCCTACCCAAAGCTTTTCGCTTTGAGGGGGTCAGTGAAGTTTCTATTGAGAAAAAGGGCGATAAAGTGATTTTACGACCCATCGGAAAACCGTCGATCGAACAAGCGATTCAGGCGCTTGGGGAATTTGAACACTTTCCCTCGAGAAGCCAATCAAAGAAGCCTGATCGGCGCGAGAGCTTTTGACGATGAAATTTATGCTCGATACCGACATCTGCATCTATGCGATGAAGCAGAAGCCAGAAAAGGTGATTGCTGCACTTCGGCGAAATGAGGCTAAAGGTATTTGCCTTTCGAGTGTGACGGTTGCCGAGCTTTGGTTCGGGGTGAATAAAAGTAGTTCGCGAAAAAATGAATTGGCGCTTGAACGGTTTTTGTCTGCGTTCGAACTTTTGGCTTTCGATCAAAAAGTTGCCAAAGTCTATGGAGGAGTGAGAGAAAAACTCGAGTCAATGGGCAAGCCCATTGGCCCCTTGGATACGCAAATTGCAGCCCACGCACTTTCTTTAAACCTTACACTCGTGACGAATAACCTCAGCGAATTTAAGCGAGTCGAGGGATTGAAGTTAGAAAATTGGGCGGTTTGAATCTAGAATTCCCTTTAGCCTACCCTAATCTTCGCCGCAAGGGACAGGCAATTTAATAAACGGCCTTTTCAGCTGTTGGGGTCAATATACGATGAGCGTCAACACAAACCCCTTCATTCGCGCGCTGGGCTCAAGTTTGACGCGCTCTGATATTTAGACCTAGCAACCTCGCAAAATCCGCTTCAGAAAGATCACTGGCCGCGACAGAAAAAATGGTCAGAGTAGCATCCGCTTGAGTCGCGGTCAGTCGATAGCCATTGAGGTACAGAAATAGCCCCGTCGCTAAAAACGCTGCCCGTTTGTTGCCATCGACGAGGGGATAATTTTTGGCTAGTCTGATGCAGTAGGCTGCGGCGAGGGAGGCAATGTCCGGCAAATCGGAGGCGTTGGCATAGGCCATCAGGTTCAGCGGCCTCGCCAAAGCAGAATCCAAAAGTCCTTCATCCCTGATGCCGGTACCGCCGCCATGGGTAGCCAAGCTTTCGTCATGCAAGATTAGCAGCCTGTTTAGAAATCCAGCGCCAGCTCATCTGGTAAGTTGGTGAAAGGTATCGCGGTATTCGTGCATGAACTCGCGGCCAGCCCGGATTTCCTCCTCGAGTGCTCGATTGTAGGGCGTCAAGGTATAGCCGTCGGGTGTTTCTGTCAAAAAGACGGTTTCGCCTTTGCTAACTTTGAGTCGCGCAAGCGCTTCTTTGGGCAGCACAACACCCACAGAATTGCCAATTTGAGTGAGTTTGAGCAGGTGCATGACGGCGTCCGATGTGATTACATTTGTAACACTAAGGCTTGCTGGCTGATCGGTCAAAATTTTCATGATGAGACGCTTTAAGTCCTATTGCTTACCTCTCTAGCGCACGCCTCCAACAACGTGTAAGATCGTCGCCCCTTAGCCGCATGTACACAGGAGTAGCGATGGGCATGTTCGACACTTTTTATCTTCAAGACAATGGGCGTACCCTGGCGGTGCAGAGCAAAGCGTTTGCCTGCTTTCTCGACGATTATCGGCTGGGCGATTTTGTTAATTTCGAGATGTCCACACCGACGGGCATCACCGCGTACATTGAACAATACCGACACGATTGGCAGGACGCTTTCTGCCAGGACGAGTGGATTGTTTTACTCATTGTGGACGCTTGCTTTGTTGACGGTTTTGTTGCATCCTCAAAAAGCGAAGCCCAGCATGCCGCCGAGGTGATGGTGAAACTATGGGAGTCACCCGAACGCCAAGCCGAAGCCTTCAAACGCTTCGCCAATACGCATTTCTCAAAACGCACGGAGTTCGGCTGGGGTCTGGGCCAAGCCTTGCGCCTCGTTTGCGACTTCGATGAATGGTCGAGCAAGGGTACCGAGAAGAACAAGCTCTTTGGTTTCCTTTGCCACGACTTTGACCTGGAAAGTTGGGACCTTGGGTTGGCGCGAATACTCAATTCCATTCCGGAATATGCTGAGCGTCTGCCAGCGCAGTACCTTGCACGGCTGAAAGCGGAGGCCGAGAAAGAAGAAGCCCGGCGTGGATCTTGATGCCGGCCGACTTGCCAACGGGTCGGTCGCTCTAATCTATTAACCCGAAAACGGGTTAATGATCCTCACACCATTCACGATCTCGCCTGCGTTCATGTCTTCGCTATAAAGCGTGTCGCATCCACTGGTGATGGCCGCTTGCAAAATCATCGCGTCGTAAAACGACAAGTTTCGCGTTTGGTGAAGGTCCAAAGCCGATTGAATAATGGCCGGGGTCACTTGAACTACTTCATATTGTTCGTGCGACCTAAGCTGATGCCACACATGATCCACACGAAGCTGGAGTTTGCGTAGGGCAACGTTGCAGTACTCCTGCAGCACCTGTGTGGACAGTACGCCATTCAAGCCCTCGAAAGTGATCCCGGCATCCATGTCCTCATCATTATGTGCTCAACGGCGAAAAAGCCTCCATTACTTTTGCAGGTTGCGCCGATGCCTTTGTGATCTTCGCGCGCACCGGCACGCCTGAGCAAGGCGCTCATGGCGTGAGCGCTTTCTTTGTGCCGGGAGATTTGCCGGGCCTGGGCCGCACCATCTATAACGATGTCGGCAGCAAGGTGATCGAGCGCGGTTCGGTTTTTTTGGATGATGTCCGCATTCCTGAATCCTATCGATTGGGTGACGAGGGCAAGGGCTTTACGCAAGTGATGCAGGGCTTTGACTATAGCCGCGCCCTGATCGCCCAGTTTCAAGGCGTGACCTTCCCCTTGTCTGAGGGTGAATCCATCATGGCCGCAGTGCGCCAGTTGTCCTTGCACGCGCTATCACTTCGCGATGCAGGTTTACCCCACACCAGTGAAGCCGCCATGTGCAAGTGGATGGGACCGAGACACTCCTTCGACGTGATTCACCAATGCCTGCTCACCATGGGTCACTACGGGTGGACTATGGAGACCGCCCATCAACAACGTCTGCGCGATGTAATGAGGTTAGAAATAGGTGACGGCACCGCGGGGGTGATGAAGCTGATCATCGCTCGCCAGAAAGTCGGCCGCGCAGCCGTCCAATATCTTTAGTTCAATAAAATAAGATCAAAATCCTTTCGCGAAGAGACTTTTCATGCCCTATCAATCCATCTACCGCCCAGGGTGCTTCGAAGGTCAAGTCGTGATTGTCACGGGCGGCGGAAGCGGTATTGGACGTTGCACGGCGCATGAGCTCGCCAGTCTGGGTGCAAGCGTCGTGATTTGTGGTCGCAATCCTGACAAACTCAACACCGTGGTTGGAGAGATCAGCGAAGATGGCGGTAGAGCACATGCCCTGACCTGTGGCATCCGCGACGAGACTGCGGTAGGCGCCACGATCGACCAGGTTCTCAAGCAACATGGCCGTATCGACGGCTTGGTGAATAACGCGGGCGGTCAGTACCGAATGGCTGCAAAAGATATTTCTACAAAAGGTTTCGAAGCGGTAGTGCGCAACAATTTAACCGGAGGCTTCGTCTTCATGCGCGAGGTCTAGCTGCGTTGGATGCAAGCCCACGGCGGCGCCATCGTCAACATGATTGCCGACATTTGGCATGGCTGGCCGGATATGGCTCACTCGGGCGCGGCCCGAGATGGCATGTGGACACTGAGCGAGTCTCTGGCCTGCGAATGGTCCGAATCAGGCGTGAGGGTGAACTGTGTTGCGCCAGGCGACATCGCATCAAGCGGCTTCGATACCTATTCACCGGAAGCCAAGGCCAAGATTCTCGATTACGCGCAACGCGTCCCGATGCAACGTTTCGGCACCGAAGCGGAAGTATCGTCTGCCATTGGCTATTTGCTCTCGCCAGGCGCTGCCTATATTACCGGCACCTGCATCCGCATCGATGGAGGCGCACCCAATGCTCGCCAGACCTGGACGCTGGCCGCACATCAACGCAGTAAGCCCTTCGAAGGTTTTCATCGGGCGACCCTCAGCCGGAATATGAAGAAGCACCTGTGCCGAAAGCCAATAGCTCAATTCGAAGTCACGCCTCGCTAGACTCCAAATACTTGAGCAGATTAGTCTTCATCACATGTAAAGCCTTAGCCGTCGCCTCGAGTTCTTTATCGGCCAAATTCGCAAGTACGGTCTGATTAAACTCGTGATTGATCTTGCGCATTTTCTGAATTAGGCGTTTGCTTATTGGCTCCAGAAAAATGCGCTTGACGCGACGATCTTTTGAATCTGCCTCGCGCCGCACAAAACCGCTGCGCTCCAGCCGATCAATTAAGCCGCCCATCGCCACCTTGCCAACATCCAATTCCTCGGCGAGCCGGGTTTGCGTCATACCGTCCTCACGCGACAGGTAAGCCACCACCCACCACTGTGATCGAGTCACATTGAGGGGCTTAATGCAGCGATCAAACGCACTACGGCGTAGGCGCGAAACGTCGTGGATCAGATAGCCAAGATGAAGCTCCCAATCAATGCTGTGTATTTCCTTGGTCATGGGTGAGGTACTTTGGTGACGCCGCTGAAGTTAACGAGAGTGGATACTTGTAGTTCAGTTTACACCCGGTAAGGCCCTACAACCGAGCTTAGCGATCCCGTCGTGTTCGAAACAGGAATTGCGCCTCACTCATTCAGTACGCTAGTGTATGACTAGTTACTGCAATATATACGTTTGGAAGGTCATTGTATGCGAGGACTTTCTGGCAAAAAGACGATTGTTTCGGGGGGCGGTAGCGGCATAGGCATCGCTATCGAATGCGACATAACCGACTACGAGGCCGTCACCGCTGGAGTCGCGCAATTTGGAATCCAGGCGGGTGCGGGCACCGATTTCTTAGTGAACAATGCTGGCTGGGATTCGCCGATTCCATTCCTCAAGACTGATGAAGCGTTCTGGAAAAAGGTGGTATCCATCCATTGGTTCGGCCCCCTCCATATGACGCGCGCGGTGGCTAAGGGCATGGCGGCACGAAATCATGGTCGCATTGTGAATATCGCCTCCGATGCTGGCCGCGTGGGCTCCACGGGCGAGGTGATTTATTCGGGCTGCAAAGGTGGCACCATCGCCTTCGCCAAAGCCTTGGCACGTGAGCTCGCGCGTAACAACGTGTTGATCAATACGGTATGCCCTGGTCCGACCGATACACCCGCCATGGCCGGGTTTGTAGGCACGGGCGAGCAAGGCCAGAAAATTCGCGATGCCATGGTGCGCGGTGTGCCCTTGGGGCGCATCGGCTTGCCGGACGACTACCCCGGCATAGTGGCGTTTTTATGTAGCGATGACGCCTCGTTTATGACCGGACAGACCATGAGCGTGTCAGGCGGTCGACGATGTATGGACCACGCGGCACGGTCGGCCTGCCGATCGAAGAGCTTCAAACCCGCGCTACGAGATTGCCGTAAAGTCACCATTGCCCGTGTGCAAGGCTATGCCATTTGCGGCGGCAATATGTTCGCAACCATTTGCGATATGACTATCGCCGCTGAAAAGGCTGTATTTGGTTAAGTAGGCCCGAGCGTTAGGTCGGTCGATCCAGGCTGGGGTACGGCTTACCTGGCTCGCATCGTTGGTGAGAAAAAGGCGCGCGAAATGTGGTTCATGTGCCGTCGATATTCCGCGACCGAGGCCGCCAGCATGGGCCTCGTCAACAAGGTTGTTCCTCACGATCAGTTAGATGCGGAAGTCGATCAATGGTGCCGTGAAATCAATATGATGAGCCCAACGGCGCTCACTATCGCCAAGCGCTCCTTCAATGCCGACACC
>JANLRI010000449.1:0-1348 GCA_031361565.1 Betaproteobacteria bacterium
GCGCGCCTTCCACGGCAACCCCTCTGGTATCGACCACGCCGTCTGTGCCTTGGAGTTGAACTTATGGCCAGCCACTTTGGCTTCCTCGATCAATTTGATCAGGTCGAGCATGGTTTCTTTGACATCACCCACAATCGGTACATCGACCTTAACGCGCTTGGAGATTGAGGAAGGATCAATGTCGATATGGACAATCTTGCGCGGATTTTGAGCAAAATGTTTCGGGTTGCCGATCACACGGTCATCAAAGCGCGCACCAATCGCGATCAACACATCACAGTGTTGCATCGCCATGTTGGCTTCATAAGTACCATGCATACCCAGCATGCCAACAAACTTCGGGTCGCTGGCTTTGAATCCACCCAGGCCCATTAAAGTGTTAGTACAAGGGTAACCGAGCAAGTTCACCAATTCATTGAGTTCCGGCGCCGCATTAGCCAGAATGACACCGCCGCCCGCATAAATCATCGGACGTTCAGCACCGAGAATCAACTGAGCCGCCTTCTTAATTTGCCCGTGATGGCCCTTGACCACCGGGTTATAAGAACGCATTTCTACTGTCTTGGGATATTCAAACTTGCACTTGTCGCGAGTGATGTCCTTCGGAATATCGACCAGCACCGGACCAGGACGGCCGGTGTTGGCAATATGAAAGGCCTTTTTCATGATCATGGCCAAGTCTTTAACGTCCTTGACCAAGAAATTGTGCTTTACACAGGGCCGAGTGATTCCGACCGCATCACACTCTTGGAACGCATCTTGCCCAATCGCATGGCTCGGTACTTGGCCACTAATGATGACCAAAGGAATCGAATCCATATAAGCGGTCACCAGCCCAGTGACTGCATTGGTCACTCCGGGCCCGCTGGTGACTAGGCAGACGCCGGTCTTGTGGGTAGAACGTGAATACGCATCTGCAGCATGCACGGCCGCCTGCTCGTGGCGAACCAAGATATGCTGAAATTTGTCTTGTTTATAGATTTCGTCGTAGATGTAGAGCACGGCCCCACCGGGGTAGCCAAAAACATGCTCAATACCTTCTTCGTGCAAACAGCGGATGAGAATTTCCGCGCCAGTAATTTCCATTGAACACCTTCCGTTCAAGATTCAGGGAGCCCGCCAGTCGGTACCAACGTCGCGCTTCTCACTCAAAACCGTGAAGCGCCGACCTCGACACAGACATCAAAACAGGACCTAAAAGGTTGACAAGGATGTCCGAGAAGAACTCTTGTGGAGCTTTCTCGAGCATTTGAAAGCGGCCATTTTCAGTCCCACAATAAGGACCTCAACTGACCGCAGCCCTCAAGAATACTGTGACCCATGAGGGTTGGTCAAATCGTGGACTCTG
>JANLRI010000458.1:0-10147 GCA_031361565.1 Betaproteobacteria bacterium
GCCTACCTCAATCGGTTATGTCCATTCAAAAAACTTGCGCTGAGGAAACCTCCCGCATCCCCAAAATGATCGACCGGTTTCCTTCACCTGCCGACCAATCAACTTGCGCTGGTGACAGGTCGGGCAGGGTGCGTCCGCGTGCAATTCTGTCGCTAACGGTTTAGATTTCAGCGGGCCAGCGCTAGGCATTTCTTTAGATTGACTTACTTCCGCCGATCGTGGCCATTTAGCTGGGTGCGAGGCGAGATTGTCGAAGCCAACTTTCGAGAGCTATTTGCTGATGGCTACCTCTTTGCAACCTAGGCACAGAGACGCAAAATTGGCCGTTTGAATTGCCTATCCCCTTATCCCCGATACCCATCTTGCTTCACTAGCGCTTAGTTTGAGCGAGCTTTTTTAACCTTCGACAAAGGCTTCAAAAGTTTGCTTCCGCGCTCACTAGTCGTGCTGCTCCCAACAAAGGTTTGAGGCTGACGTTTAGATATTTTTAACAGACGTAATCAGGTTACCGTCCGGGTCGAGCACACCAAACTCTTGGGTACCCAAGAGTTTGTTGTCCAGTGGGGCCTTGGGATGAATGATGCCCAAAGGAAGACAGTTCGCATGTATCGCTTGGATGTCGTCTACGATTGCTCACTAAACAACTATGGCGCTTGGTTCACTACAAGCGGCAGAATGGCTGTAGCACCAGCGTCCCGCAACAACGCCGCCGCGACCGTCATTGTCCAGCCTGTGCGGTAGAACCCATCGATCAATAAGATAGGGCCTTGAGGAATCTCCGCAGCTTGGTTTAACTTTACCGCGCTGAGACGGGCATCGACCTGCCCTGCCGAGGGAACGTCCGAGCGCGGCAGTTCGCCGACGACGCTGATCGCCTCAATCAGAGTCAACTTGCCAACCTCGCTCAAGTGCTCGGCAAGAGATCGCGTGAAGACGCCATGCTTGGATGTGACAATAGGTACGATGGCAACCGGACGCGTGCCCCATGAAGATTTCCAACGCATCAGCACCCTGACGAGGCCGTCCAGAATGGCTTGCTCAGCACGGGCATTAGTGATGCGACCCACTTCATTCACCCAACCAGGATCGTCTGCAAAGGCCAGTGCACGTCCGTCACCGCATGCGATAATTTTGCCTTTACGAGCCGAGCCAGCGGGCCAAAGTTTACGCGGCTCGATGATGACATCTCGCCCTCGTGCAAAAACACGAGCCACCTCGATCATTTCTTTAGACGGCCGTAGGCCCGGTGGCGGTACTTTGGCGGTACATACGGAACAACGGCCACAGTCCTGAGGGTCCGGATCATCCAAGGCCGTTTGCAAGGTACGCATCAGGCAGGACTGGCCTGCGGCATAGCTGCGCATCAGATTCGCCTCAGTTGCACGCACTTGCGCCAGCGCCTCCCACCTCGGCGCATCAAAAGTCCATGGGACGCCTGTCAATACCCATTGCGCGCCCTCCTTACTGACCGCGCCTTCCACGGCCAGAATCTTCAACAAACCCTCAAGCCGCCCACGCCGAATCGCCGTTTCGCTTTCAAGGGTGATCACCGACTTGGGGCCAGCCTTCAATGCTTCGAAAATAGCACCGACGCGACCCTCATCGGGCACCCCTGCGGTCGCGAAATATTCCCAGATTTGGTCGTCTGTTTCGGCCGGTAAAAGAATCGCCTGCGCCTCATCGATGGCGCGTCCCGCACGGCCCACCTGTTGGTAGTACGCCACCGGCGATGCAGGCGAACCGACATGAATACAAAATGCGAGATCCGGTTTATCGTACCCCATCCCCAAAGCCGAGGTGGCAACCACGGCCTTCAATTCATTGCGACGCAGTTGGTCTTCCACAAGCTCCCGCGAAGCAGGCTCTAAGCCTCCAGAATAGGCGGCAACCTTCACTCCGAGCGAACTGAGGAAACCCGTCAAGCGCTCGGTCTCAGCGACGGTCAAGGTATAGATAATCCCAGACCCATCGATCTGCGCAATCGCTTGTGCAACCCAAGCATAGCGCTCGATGCCGCTTAGATGGGGTATCACCGAAAGTTTAAGCGAGGAACGCGCCAAGGAGCCTCGAAACGTCACGGTATTGCTGCCGAGCTGCTGCGCGACATCCTCAGTCACCCGAGTATTGGCCGTAGCGGTGGTCGCCAGCACCGGCGTGTTGGCTGCAATCCCCACGAGTGTTTTTGCGAGCCGCTGGTAGTCGGGTCGAAAGTCGAAGCCCCAGTCGGAAATACAGTGGGCCTCATCGATCACAACTAGCCCCGCCGCTCCGATTAATTGAGGCAGCACCTTTCCAAATCGCGGATTGGCTAATCGTTCTGGGGACACCAAAAGAACATCCAGTTGCCCGGCTAAAGCAGCTGCTAGCGTAGCGTCCCAAGTGTCAATATTGGTGGAGTTGATGGTGGCGGCCTTGAGGCCAGCGCGTTCAGCCGCCGAGACCTGATCACGCATCAAAGCCAGTAGCGGAGAAATAACCAAGGTGGGCCCGCCCCCTATAGCCCGCAAAGCGGAAGTCGCTGCCCAATACACGGCAGACTTGCCCCAACCCGTGGCCTGCACAACCAGTACCCGAGCACGATCATCCACCAGGGCATGTACAGCAGCGCGTTGATCCTCGCGTGGGATGGCGCCTGGGCCAGCCATCTTTCGGAGGATTTGCTCCAAATGCTCGTCAGCGCAGCTCATAGGCTAGTAGTACCGATTTTCACACCTCAATCAGAATCGAATGAAGCCCAAGCTCTAGCGCTGATACATGTTGTCGTTTATCTGCAGTAAGAAAGCGCTCAGCCTCGGCCTTTTGTGCCGTAGCCAGGTGGATAGAATCCATACCACGTGAACCCGTGCGCCAAGTAATGTCGGTCGCAACATCTCTCAATTGTTCATCGACCAAGTACCAGTGAAAGTCTCTTTGATTGCGCTCAAATTCTTCAATGACCGATACTGCTGAGGTTTCAGATAACCTTCCTGCGCTGATCGCGCTCTTCAATCAGCAGATCAGAGACGCTAGGTCCGCCAGGTTTCAATAGCGGCACCGGCTTCCATGACGGGTTTCGCCACGATGCAGGTGGGCGATTAGGCGCATTTTTCACCATTGTACTGGGGACCAATTGCGCAATGGGTTTCCCACTCCTGAGAATTTGAACCGTTTCTCCGTGGTGCTCAACCATGTCCAGATACTTGCTTGCATTGTTGCGAAATTCGGTGAATTGAACCAATTGCATAGAACCTCCTGCTTTCGGCCCTCGATTATGCCATCGACTCAAGTCATCTGCACAGTTTTATGCACTGAATAATGTTATGCGTCAACCTGCAAGGCTTTAGCCTACATGCGGCTGTGCACCCCCTCGCGCGCCAGCCCGTGGGCAGATGGCGCTTCAAGACTTCTGATCCCAGAGCTGTACAGAACCAGACCCGTTTGCCTAGAACCATTTCGCATAACTTTTTCGCACGATTAATTGTCACTTGACCTAATAGTGGCGTTATGCCACTATTAGGTCAAGTAATGAATCTAAGCACACAAAAGGAAGCGACTATGACGATTTCGATCACCGACCAAACAGGCCAGCCCATTGAGGCCCGGTACATAGGGTTCTCGGGCGGCGAACGCCATGTTCAACTTGCCCCAATCGCGAGTACACCGACCGAACTGACGGTGCGGGCTCGCCTACGCACGACTGATGACATCTTCGATCTTCTGCTCGCCCGTAATGCACTCAACGAAGCATTTGGCTCAGTCCCGATGAATATCGAGATTCCGTATCTCCCCTACGCTCGCCAAGATCGGGTATGCGCGCCCGGACAGGCCTTTTCGCTAGAGGTTCTCGCTGAAATATTGGGCCCAATAAACGCACCGAACCGGCTTGCAGTATGGGACTGTCATAGTAGTGTCGGCCTAAACCTTACGGGTGCGACTAACGTCTCGGCAAGCAATATCGTTCTAGCCCACCCCAACCTGAGCGCACTCATTAGAGGCGGCGATACTGTGTTGGTGTGCCCCGACAAGGGAGCGCGAGCCCGCTGTGAAAATATGGCCAAGGCGCTGGGCAACCTACCACTCATCTACTGCGAAAAGGTGCGCGACCCGGTAAGCGGGAAGATCCTTCGCACCGAGGTCAGTGCAGACAGCCTTGCAGGCAAAACAGCAGTGATCACCGACGATATTTGCGACGGTGGCATGACCTTTATCAAGATCGCGGAGCAACTTAAGGCCAAGGGCGCCAAGCGAGTGGTGCTCTTTGTAACTCACGGCATCTTTGCCAAGGGACTAGACGTCTTCCATGGCCTCATCGATCACGTCTTCACCACCAACAGTTTCGCGCAGGCGGTTGATACGAGACTGACCTGCATTAAATACGAATACAACTTTAAGGAAGGGCGCTAGACATGAAAATCAACCCACTCACGGCCATCGACTTCTACAAAGCGGATCACCGCCGCCAGTATCCCGAGGGCACGGAATATGTTTACTCGAACTTCACGCCGCGCTCTAGTCGACATGCTCCAGTGCTCGACGACTTCGAGGGCAAGGTGGTGTGTTTTGGCATCCAAGGTTTCATTAAAGACTTCCTGATCGACACTTGGAGAGAGAACTTCTTCAAGCGACCCAAGACCGTCGTGGTCTCCGAGTACAAGCGACGCATGGATTCATCGCTTGGTGAGGGCGCCATCCCGGTCGATCACATTGAAGCCCTGCACGATCTCGGCTACCTGCCACTGCGTATCAAGGCGCTTTCTGAAGGTACGAGGGTACCCATCAAGGTCGCGATGCTCACCGTTGTGAACACCGACCCACGCTTTTACTGGCTCACCAACTATCTTGAGACTTGTATGAGTGCGGAGCTTTGGAAACCCTGCGCCACGGCAACCATTGCTTATGAGTACCGCCGACTCCTCAACCATTACACCGAAGTGACCGGCTCTGACCCTGGGTTCATTCCAGTGCAAGCCCATGACTTCAGCTTTCGTGGCATGAGCGGTATCCAAGATGCTGCCCAATCCGGCGTCGGACACCTCACAAGTTTCATTGGCACCGATACAGTCATCGCGATCGACTATGCTGAGCAGTTTTACAACGCCACCGGACTGATCGGCGTTTCCGTTCCTGCAACGGAGCACAGTGTGATGTGCATGGGTACACAGGTCGATGAGATCGGCACGTTTCGTCGCCTGATCACCGATCTCTATCCTTCGGGCATTGTGAGCATCGTCTCCGATACCTGGGATTTTTGGCAGGTCATCACGGAGTTCGCCCGTGAACTCAAGGAAGAAATTCTCGCTCGCACACCCAATGGCGGGGGGCTGTGCAAAGTGGTGTTTCGGCCCGATAGTGGTGATCCAGTCAAGATCATCTGCGGAGACTCCGATGCAAAACTTGGCTCGCCAGAGTTTAAGGGAGCCGTAGAATGCTTGTATGACATCTTCGGTGGTGAAGTGACTGCCAAGGGCTACAAAATGCTCAACAGCAAGGTCGGGTTGATTTACGGCGACTCCATTACGCTCACTCGAGCGCGCGACATCTTGAGCCGACTCGAGGCTAAGGGCTTCGCGTCTGGCAATATCGTGCTCGGTGTGGGGAGCTACACCTACCAATTTCTGTCTCGGGACAGCTTTGGTTTTGCAATGAAGGCCACTTGGGGGCAGGTCAAGGGCAAAGCCCGAAGCATCTTCAAGGACCCAGTGACTGACGATGGCCAAAAGAAGTCGGCCAAGGGGCTTCTGCGTATCGAAAAAACATCGGCAGGTTTGGTGATGCACGATGAACAAACTGCAGCCGAAGAGCAACGAGGTGAACTAAAGACTGTTTTCGAAAACGGCAAGCTAATGGTCGAAGTCACCCTCGACGACATTCGAGCACGGTTGGCCAATGGTGGCTAGAAGACTACCAATGAGCGAGGAACAACAATTCCTTGCCAACTACGACCGGCGTGAGTTCCTAGCTCCGCTCACGACGGTCGACATGGCCATTTTTGCAATCATTGCGGGTCAGCTTCATGTGTTACTCGTTGAACGATCCAATTTCCCGGCGAAAGGACAGCTCGCACTGCCAGGCGGGTTCATCGACGAAGTCAATGACCTCGATCTGGCGGCAACAGCCCATCGCAAACTGTTCGAAAAAACCGGAATCCGTTCGCCCTATCTCGAACAAGTCGAGACCGTCGCAAATGCTAGCCGCGACCCACGAGGATGGTCAGTCACGATTCTGCACTTTGCATTGATTGATCACACTCAATCGAAGGTATCGTCGCCTGGAAAGTCGAACTCAGCCACTGAAGTATCCCATTGGCGGCCTGTTACAGAAGCCAGCGCAGCAGCGCTTGCCTTCGATCACTCTTCACTCCTCGAGAAAGCACTGGATCGCTTACGCAACAAGACGCGCTACACCGCGCTCCCTCTACGATTGATGCCCGCAGAGTTCACTCTAAGCGAGTTGCAAAGAGTATTTGAGACGGTCCTCGGGTTGACCTTAGAGAAGAAGTCTTTTCGCCGCCGTGTACTGGATGCGGGAATCATTGCCGAAGTTGGCGAACAAAGAACTACCGGCCACCGCCCAGCCGCACTATATCGGCTAGATTCAATGCCTAGCAACTTCGCCTTTCCGAGGCCGCTCGAACACGTCACAATCTCTCAAGCGATAGAATAGCCTCAATCAGCTGAAGTCCGGTGCCTCGAACCAGTTGGTCAAAGCGATACCGCCGTCAATCACAATTTCGGTGCCCGTCACATAGCCTGAAATCTTGTTAGACAGCACCGCAAGGGCCAGCGCGGCAAGATCATCACTATTGCCCAAACGGCCCAGCGGAATATGTCGGGCCAACTTTGGATCAGCCACAAAGACACCGGCCGCGATGGCGCCCGGCACCAAGGCGTTCACGCGAATTTGATTCTGCCCGAGCGACTTTGCGAACTCTTTCACCATCATTCCCATCGCAGCCTTGGAGGTACTGTAATGCGGCAAATTGCGTGGGGTCTGGGCATGTAAGGACGTGAGATAGAGCATGCTCCCAGGCATCTTTGCGCCAATCAAAGACTTCGTAATTTCTCGGCCCAAATGAAAGCCCGCATCGGCATTCACCGAGCGCATGCGCAGCCAAGTTTCATCCAAGACCGAGATCCCCGTGGGCAGTTGGCGCGTCAAGACTTCTGATCCCAGAGCTGGACAGAACCAGACCCGATTGCCTAGAACCTAGTGACTTGCGAGCCAGGGTCAGGCGGGCGGCTGCGCCCCCTCATGACCGCGCTCGATAAACTGCGCTTACGTGCGACTGAAGTTGCCATATACGGAAAACGGCACCTGAGTGGTGAGGCTTCTATAATGCCGTAAATGCGGGCCTCATTTTTTTGCACGACCGTGCCACCAACCCCTCTCCGCGCGGACTATACTCACCCCTGGCGTAGCCATCCTGTTGTAAATCCGTGGAATAATCGTCGGTACGCAACGCGATATTTTTCATAACAGGATTGCATCGTGACCTCAGGGAAAAAAACCAAAGCGGCATCCGTCGCCAAAGCCAATGCCAATGCGGCACCGGCCATCGCCGAGCCCAAGCCGCAAGCCACTTCCAAGCGAGGCTTTCCGATTGTGGGCATTGGCGCGTCAGCCGGTGGCCTGGCAGCGTTTGAGGCTTTTTTCTCCGGCATGCCTGCCGATACCGACCCTGGCATGGCGTTTGTCCTGGTGCAGCATCTTGCACCCGAGCACGAGAGCATTTTGGCCACGTTGATTCAGCGCTCCACTCGCATGAAGGTGTTTGAGGTGCAGAACGACATGGCGATGCAGGTGAACTGCGTCTACATCATTCCGCCCAACCGCGACATGGCGTGTCTGAATGGCACGCTGCAACTGCTGCAGCCCGTGGCGCCACGCGGGCACCGCCTACCCATTGACTTCCTGTTTCGCTCGCTGGCGCAGGACCAGCACGAGAGGGCGATTGGCATCGTGCTTTCAGGCACCGGCAGTGACGGCACCTTGGGAGTGCGCGCCATCAAGGGCAGCGGCGGCATGGTCATGGTGCAGCACCCCACCTCGTGCGAATTTGACGGCATGCCACGCAGCGCGCTGGCCACCGGCTTAGTGGACTACGAGCTGGCGCCGGCCGAGATGCCGCCTCAGCTCATGGCATTCGCGCAGCAGGCCTATGGCAAAGCGGCGCTGCCCTACAGCGCCCCTTCATCCGCACCACCAACCGAGAATGCCCTTAAAAAGATATCTATCCTAGTGCGCGCACAGACCGGCCACGATTTTTCTAAGTACAAGCCCAGCACCATTTACCGCCGTATTGAACGGCGCATGGCGGTGCACCAGATTGAACTGATTGACGGCTACGTGAAATACCTGCAGCAGACGCCAGCCGAGGTGGAAGCGCTGTTTCGGGATTTTCTGATTGGCGTGACCAATTTTTTCCGCGATCCGGAAGCCTTTGAGGTACTGGCTGCGCAGGTCATCCCCAAACTGTTTGAAGACAAGCCACCGGGCAGCGCCATCCGGGTCTGGGTGCCCGCCTGCTCCACCGGTGAAGAGGCCTACTCCATTGCCATCCTGCTGCAGGAGCAGGCAATGACTTTCAAATCTCCGGTTAAGCTTCAGGTGTTTGCCAGTGATGTCGATAACCGCGCCATAGCCACCGCCCGCACTGCGCTCTACCCCACCAACATTGCGGCAGATATAACACCAGAGCGACTGGCGCGCTTTTTCAAGCTGGAGCCCGACGGCAGTGCCTACCGCGTGCAAAAGGGCATTCGCGACATGCTGGTGTTCTCGGAGCATGACGTCATCAAGGACCCACCTTTCTCCAAGCTGGATCTGGTGAGCTGCCGCAACCTGCTCATCTACATGGGCACGGATTTGCAGAAGAAACTGGCCGCGCTGTTTCACTATGCGCTGTTGCCTGGCGGTTCGCTGTTTCTGGGCAGCTCGGAAACAGTGGGCGAGTTTGCCGATTTGTTTACCGTGGTGGACCGCAAGTCAAAACTTTACCGGCGCAAGGATGATTTTCGAGGTGTCAGGGGCGCCGCTCTGGGCCGTTATATAACCCACGCGCCCAGCACGCTCGCGTCTGACACCGCGCCGGAAGTGGCGCGCATGATGGGCGCGGACAAAAACGCAGGCAGCATGAAGCTGTCGATGCGCGAGCTGACCGAACAGACGCTTCTGCACCAAGTGGCGCCAGTAGCGGCACTGGTCAACGGCCGGGGCGACATTTTTTACTTGCATGGCCGCACCGGTATGTATCTGGAGCCTGCGCCGGGTGACGCGGGCATCAATAACATCTTGAAGATGGCGCGCGAGGGGCTGAAGCGTGCGTTGATCACTGCGCTGCACAAGGCGGTCACCCTGCATGAGCGCGTCCGCGTTGCGGGCCTACAGGTTAAAACCAATGGGCACTTCACGCCGGTTAACCTCACGGTTTGCCCCGTGGCAGGCTCTGCATCAGGTTATGCTTTATTGCCAGGGCAACCACCAATGGGGCCTCTCGAGTCTCTCCTGTACATCGTGATCCTGGAAGAAGCGCCTGCCAGTGACCCGCATCCATTACGGGCAGCCGCACCGGGAGACGCGGCGCAACCCGGTGCAAGCGACGCCGACACCCACGCGCCGATCCTCGCACTTACCGAGGAACTGCGCGCCCAGGAAGAGCACCTGCAGGCCGCCAATGAAGAATTGGACACCTCCAACGAAGAGCTAAAGTCGTCCAATGAAGAAATGCAGTCGGTCAACGAAGAACTGCAGTCGACGAACGAAGAGCTGGAGACCTCCAAAGAAGAGCTGCAATCGATTAACGAAGAGCTGTCCACCGTCAATTCCGAACTGCAGATGAAGGTAAACGACTTGTCACGCGCCAACAACGACATGAACAACCTGCTGGCCGGCACCGGCATTGGCACCGTCTTCATTGACCATGACTTGCGCATCCTGCGCTTCACCCCGTCGGCGACGCCCATCATCAATCTAATTTTGAGCGACGTGGGCCGGCCGGTAAGCCACATCGTCTCCAATCTGTTGGATTACGACAACCTGGTGGTCGACGCGCAGTCAGTGCTTAAAACGCTGCAACCCAAAGAAGCCACGGTACAGACGCAGGCAGGCAAGTTTTACACCATGCACATCCTGCCCTACCGCACGCTGGAAAACGTAATTGAAGGCGCGG
>JANLRI010000530.1:0-1233 GCA_031361565.1 Betaproteobacteria bacterium
ATGACCTATTGCAACGTGACGCGAAACCGTCGACGTTGGGAAATCATGTTGATGCCGGGCGATGATCCGGCCGCACTTGTGAAGCCAGAAGTCCTGTGGACCTTAGTGAAGCACTGGATCAAGCCAGGCGATGCCGAGATCGAGCGTGCCACTATTTATTCTTTTCACTCAGTCATTGCCAAGGGCTGGCGAAACGCTCGCCTGTTGCTAGCAGGGGATTCGGCACATCAAACACCGCCCTTCCTGGGTCAGGGCATGTGCGCCGGGATCCGCGATGTGTCGAACTTGGCGTGGAAACTGCAAGCCGTCTTGAGCGGTCGTGCAGACGCGCGATTGCTCGACACCTACGAGAGCGAGCGCTCGCCCCATGTACGCGCTTTTATTGAACTCGCCGTGAAAATCGGCGACATTATTCAGACCACCGACCCAGCAAAAGCAAAAGCGCGTGACGAGAGGTTTCTAGCCGGTGCTCCGGAAGTATTTCAGTTTCCAGCTCCGAAGTTAGGTCATGGTCTGAGTAGTGAACTCAGCAATGGATCAGCTAAAGGCTTTGTTGCTTCGAGAGAGAGCCCCACCGGTCAGATCTTTCCGCAACCCCAGCTTAGAGATAGCGTTTGGCTCGACCAACAACTGGGCACGCACTTCGCAATCATTGGGGACGAGGCTTTGACTTCACAAGTCGGCCCCTCTACACGTGACTGCTGGAAAGATTGGAATGTCCAAATCCTCCCCATCGAGGGGTCAGAAATGCAGGCATGGTTCAATTCTCACGCGGTGCGTGCGGTTATTCTGAGACCAGACCGTTACATTCTCGGGGTGGCTAATTACCCGGCCCAGTTAGAGGCGATCAGCCAAGCATTATTAAACTTCTCTAGGAACACTCATGAAGCTCATTAGCTTTCTCAACAAAAACATCGCAAGCTACGGCATTGTCCAAGGTGAAGCCGTACTCGATCTGACACCGGTGTTGGGCGCTCAAGCACCCGACCTCAAATCCCTGATCGCCAAAAACCTCATCGGTGCAGCGGCTGATGCTGCCAAGCAAAGTACCTTCAGCCTCAAGTTGGCCGATCTGACACTTCTCCCGCCGATCCCTAATCCCGGAAAAATATTTTGCGTCGGACTGAACTATGCCGACCATGTGCGCGAGACTGGGCGCGAGGTCACTGAGAAGGCGGCAATCTTTACGCGCTTTGCGGATTCGCAAGTGGGTCATGGGCAGGCGCTGGTTCG
>JANLRI010000553.1:0-7989 GCA_031361565.1 Betaproteobacteria bacterium
GGTGTCGCACTGGTTTGCAAAACTGGTCTTGTTGGTTTTGGTTTGGGGTTATCTCCATCATTTCTGCGCGGGTATTCGTTACCTGTTGCTCGATCTGCACATTGGCTTAGAAAAACAGCAGTCACATAACAGTGCGGTTTCGGTCATCGTGGTTGCTTTGGCATTGACCTTCCTTATCGGGCTAAAGATTTTTGGGGTATTTTAAATGGCGATGAACAAAATTATCACTGGTGCGCATTACGGTCTGAAGGACTGGCTTGCACAGCGAATTACTGCCGTGATCATGGCCTTGTTTACCTTGGTGTTTTTGGTGGTTTATTTGATGTCGGGCAAGCTCGACTACGGCACCTGGGCCAATATTTTTGCGCCCACCTGGATGAAAGTGCTCACGGTGATGGCTTTCCTAAGTCTGGGATATCACGCTTGGATAGGTTTGCGGGACATCTATATGGACTACATCAAACCCGCCAGCATTCGCTTGTTTTTAGAAGTCGCCACCATTTTGGCCCTAGTGGGCTATGGGATTTGGGCGATCGCAATCCTTTGGAGAGTTTGAGATGGCTGATGTGTTGAACCATTTGGCTAACAATTTGCCGCGTCGTAAGTTTGACGCCGTAATTGTTGGCGCAGGCGGCTCTGGAATGCGTTGCTCTTTGCAGTTGGCTCAAGCCGGCTACAAAGTGGCGGTCTTATCGAAAGTATTCCCAACCCGGTCGCATACCGTGGCCGCGCAGGGCGGAATTGGTGCCTCTTTAGGCAATATGTCAGAGGACAATTGGTACTGGCATATGTTCGACACTGTGAAAGGTGCCGACTATTTAGGCGATCAGGACGCCATTGAATTTATGTGCCGCGAAGCACCCAAGGTGGTGTACGAATTAGAACACTTCGGCATGCCTTTCGACCGCAACCCTGATGGGACAATCTATCAGCGCCCTTTTGGTGGCCATACGGCTAATTTTGGTGAAAAGCCGGTGCAGCGTGCTTGCGCAGCGGCTGACCGCACCGGTCACGCGCTCTTGCACACGCTCTATCAGCGCAATGTCGAGTCTCGTACCCAGTTCTTTGTGGAATGGATGGCACTCGACTTGATCCGCAATGCCGAGGGCGACGTGGTCGGCGTATCGGCGCTAGAAATGGAGACCGGGGAGGTCATGATTCTAGAAGCCAAGGTGACCGTCATGGCGACAGGCGGAGCGGGACGCATTTGGGCCGCCTCTACCAATGCATTTATCAATACCGGTGACGGTATGGGTATGGCCGCTCGGGCTGACATTCCTCTTGAAGACATGGAGTTTTGGCAGTTCCACCCCACAGGCGTGGCGGGTGCCGGTGTCTTGATCACTGAAGGCGTGCGCGGCGAAGGCGGCGTGTTGCGTAACAAAGATGGTGAGCGCTTCATGGAGCGCTACGCTCCAACGCTGAAGGACTTGGCTCCACGCGACTTTATCTCTCGTTCGATGGATCAGGAGATTAAAGAAGGTCGTGGCTGTGGACCCGACGGTGATTACGTGCTTTTGGACTTGAGCCATATTGGTGCGGAAACTATTATGAAGCGCCTGCCTTCGATTCGCGAGATCGCGATCAAGTTCGCCAACGTCGACCCTATCAAAGAACCAATTCCGGTGGTGCCCACGATCCACTATCAAATGGGGGGCATCCCGACCAATGTTTATGGCCAAGTTGTGACTCCCAAGGGAGGCAACTCGAACGAAATCGTCAATGGCCTGTACGCCATTGGTGAGTGCGCCTGTGTGTCGGTACATGGCGCGAATCGTCTCGGGACTAACTCCTTGCTGGACTTACTGGTGTTTGGTCGCGCCGCTGGCAATCACATCGTGAATAGCAAACTACAGGCCACCACTCAAAAGCCTATGCCGTCGAATGCGGCTGATGCGACTTTGGCCCGTTTGGCGAAATTGGAAGGCTCCACGAGCGGTGAAAATACGCAAGACGTCGCCAATGATATTCGTCGCACCATGCAAAACCATTGTGGGGTGTTCCGGACGTCGGAATTGCTTTCTCAAGGTGTCAGCAAGATCAACGAACTTGCCGCTCGCGCCGAGAATATTCATGTCAAGGACAAGTCGAAGGTGTTCAACACCGCGCGGGTTGAAGCGCTTGAGCTCGCCAATTTGGTGGAAACGGCAAAAGCCACAATTGTGTCGGCAGAAGCGCGCAAAGAAAGCCGTGGCGCTCATGCGCATCGCGATTTTCCAAATCGCGATGACACCACCTGGATAAAGCACACACTTTGGTACTCCGAAGGCAATCGCCTGGATTACAAGGCTGTGAACATGAAGCCAATGACCGTAGAGAGCTTTGCGCCCAAGGCGCGGACCTTCTAGGCCCTTCGGGCCGACTGTCAGCAACGCTTAAGCAAGAATTTTGGAGTGATGAGATGAATGCAGTGGTTGAAAAACCGATCCTCGATATGGCCAAGGCTCAAAATCGAGTGGTGAAGTTCTCGATCTATCGTTACGATCCGGACAAGGATGAGAAGCCCTATATGCAAAATCTGGAGGTGGAGCTTCTGCCCACCGACAAGATGTTGCTGGATGCGCTTATGCGCATTAAACAGTCCAACGATGATTCTTTGTCGTTTCGACGCTCCTGCCGCGAAGGTGTGTGTGGCTCCGATGCGATGAACATCAATGGTAAAAACGGCCTGGCCTGTATTACCAATATGCGCGATTTAAAAGAGCCGGTGGTGCTTCGGCCGCTTGCGGGTTTGCCGGTCGTGCGCGACCTTATCGTCGACATGACCCAATTCTTTAACCAATACCATTCGATCAAACCATTCTTGATCAATGACACGCCGCCACCTGAGAAAGAGCGCCTCCAGTCGCCCGAAGAGCGCGAGGAGTTGGACGGACTGTACGAGTGCATTTTGTGTGCTTGCTGCTCCACCTCGTGCCCATCGTTTTGGTGGAATCCCGACAAGTTTGTAGGCCCTGCAGGACTGCTGCAAGCCTATCGCTTCATCGCCGACAGCCGGGATCAGGCCGTTGCCGAGCGCTTGGACAATCTCGAAGATCCTTACCGTTTGTTCCGTTGCCATACCATTATGAATTGCGTGGATGTTTGTCCTAAGGGACTGAACCCGACCCGAGCCATAGGTAAGATTAAAGAACTGATGGTTAAGCGCGCAGTTTAAGAATCCGTCCGTAGTTTTAATCAGGTTTCTATGGGTCTTGCCGATGATGTACTGCAAAACGAGCCGCACCTAGCTAGTCACCAGGGTGACGAAGTCAAGCGCCGCCGCCTGCGTTGGCGTGCGAGGCGGGGCTTGCTGGAAAACGATCTGGTCTTGGGTCGCTTTTTTGATCGATACGAGGCGAACCTGAGTGATGATGATGTACAAGGATTGGACGAGCTTTTGGAATTGGGCGACAACGATCTGATGGATTTAATTTTTATCCGGGCGAGCGAGGAAAAAGAGAAAAGTCTTCCTGTGCAAGCTTGGCGAGTGTTGGAGCTTCTTCGAAAAGTCTGAGGACCGGATTGTCTTCGGTAAGTAGTGTCTTATGGCTGGTCATTGCCCCATTGGAAAATGGTCAGTCCGAATTAATTTTTAATTGACTTTTATTGCTAGGAAAATCATGAGCGCCCAAGTAAAAGCCACGCTGTCCTTCTCGGACGGCAGCCCATCCGCTGAATTCCCCGTGTACAAAGGTACCGTAGGGCCGGATGTCGTGGATATCCGTAAACTGTACGGGCAAACCGGTAAATTTACTTTCGATCCCGGCTTTTTGTCGACAGCCGCCTGCGAATCAAAAATCACCTATATTGACGGCGACAAGGGAGAGCTCCTTTATCGCGGTTATCCGATTGAGCAATTGGCCGAAAATTGTGATTACCTCGAGACCTGCTACCTGCTCTTGAATGGCGAACTGCCCAATGCTAAGCAAAAGCAAGACTTTGAGTTTCGGGTCACTCATCACACCATGGTGCATGAGCAAATGACGCGCTTTTTTCAGGGCTTCCGGCGCGACGCCCATCCGATGGCGGTACTGGTGGGCTGCGTAGGTGCCTTATCGGCCTTTTATCACGACTCCTTGGATATCAACAACCCGGAGCATCGCTTCGTGTCTGCGATTCGCCTCGTCGCCAAAATGCCTACCTTGGTAGCCATGGCTTATAAGTATTCGCAGGGTCAGCCCTTCGTTTATCCGAAGAACAATCTGTCGTACTCGGCCAACTTCATGCGCATGATGTTTGCTACGCCTTGCGAAGAGTATGTACCGAACCCAGTTTTGGTTCGTGCCCTCGACCGCATCTTGATTTTGCACGCCGATCATGAACAAAATGCCTCAACCTCTACGGTTCGTCTGGCGGGCTCTAGCGGTGCCAATCCATTCGCCTGTATCGCAGCCGGCATCGCAACGCTTTGGGGGCCTGCGCATGGTGGGGCCAATGAGGCTTGCCTCAAAATGCTGGATGATATTCAAAAGCAAGGTGGCGTGGCCAAGCTCGGTGAGTTCATCGCGAAGGTAAAGGATAAAGACTCCGACGTTCGTTTGATGGGCTTTGGTCATCGCGTGTACAAGAACTATGATCCACGCGCCAAGTTGATGCGTGAGACTTGTCACGAGGTTTTGAGCGAATTGGGCCTGCACGACGATCCGCTCTTCAAGTTGTCCCTGGCCCTTGAGAAAGTGGCGCTTGAAGACGAATATTTCGTAAGCCGCAAACTGTATCCCAATGTCGATTTTTACTCTGGCATCGTTCAGAAAGCCATGGGCATTCCTGTCGAGATGTTTACATGCATCTTTGCCATGGCTCGAACCGTGGGCTGGATTGCTCAATGGACCGAAATGATTGCTGAGCCCGACCAGAAAATTGGTCGTCCACGTCAATTGTTCACCGGTCATCTGCCTCGCGCGGTGACAGCCTTGGCGAAACGATGAACCGCTAAGGCCAGAGAACGGGGTCCGGGGAGCAACGGAACAGTTATGGGTAGATTCCCAAAACTGTTCCGTTGCTCCCTAAATCTCAAAATAGGGCCTAAGGCAAGCTTTGCGCGCTGGCTGTTATGCACCGCTCAATTTAAGAGGCTCACTGGCTGCAGTTGGCCGCTATGAAGATCTCGACACAGCGGCCAATATCAGTCGCCGAGCAGCGGAGATCCGCCATCTTAAATTCGTCATTGATCGTCGTTCGACCGGCTGGTCTGAGATACGCCTTAACGGCGCTGAGCCCAGAAGCTGACTTTCATTTGCCAGTCAGCAGCTTACCAGTGAAAACCGCCAATTGACCGGCGAAAGCACGAATATAGGCGGGGCGTGCTTCGCCGCGAGCGACATAGGCCGAAAGGTTCGAATACTCGTCGAGAATGCCCGATGGTTTCAGCCTCTGGAGCACATGAACCATCATGAGGTCGCCTGCACTAAAGGCGCCGTCGAGCCAGTCGGTGCTGCCAAGCCGAGCCGAAAGTTGCTTCAACCGGTCGCGGACGCGATCCACGACCAGATGCAGACGTTCCTTGGCCCAGGGTTCTTTGCCCTCCAGAAGCTTAGCGTTTGCGAGTTCAAGGATTGGCGGCTCCACGGTGCTGAGCGCCGCAAACATCCATGTGATCGCGTGGGCCCGGACATTCGCATCGGCAGGAAGAAGCCCCGCGTGGCGCTCTGCGATATGGAAGACTATCGACCCTGTCTCAAAGAGGACCAGATTGCCTTCCTCGTAGGTCGGAATCTGAGCGAAGGGATGAAGCGCAATATGCGTGTGTTCCTTCATCGCAGCGAACGAAACTAGACGAACTTCGTACGGCTGCCCCACTTCTTCAAGCGCCCAGCGAACGCGCATGTCACGCGCCAATCCTTGGCCGTGATCGGGTGAAGCTTCAAAAGCGGTGATGGTTGGGACTTTTACTTTTGGTTTGGTCACGATAATTCCTTCTTTGAATGTGTGCCTGGACCGCGAATTGCCGACTATCAACGTTATGCCTTGAGCAAGCGAACTGGTTTGCTTTTCTCGCGCGCAATAAAACCTTTCGCCTCCAAATCGAGCTGAACGGTCTTGGCCCACCAACCCGCCTTACCTCCGTCCGAAAACAGCTCTTCCGGTAAATGGACTTTCAAAAGCTCCTCTGTTTCCGCACATGTCAGTTCGGGAGAACTCTTCGGCAGAATCTTTAGGTAAGCCCGTTTCATTGCATCGTACATGTCCGCATCTATCTGGCGCCCACAAGGCCGATGTCATCGCGGTCTCGCGCATTTACGAGGCGATGGTGGGGGATCAAAGCCTGAATTTGCGGCGCGACGATCCTCACATCTCCTAGACCATAACATTCACGCCAGCGGAAAATCGAACGCTGAAGAGCGTTGGGCGCCTCTCCGAGAACGGTGGCACCTGGGGCGATGACCTTGCTCAGGCGGTTAACCGTGTCTGGCTATGCGTCGAGTACCGCATCCCATTTAGGCTTTGTCTTCGCGGCCCACTGTTTTGGATCGTCTTTATGCATCTTTTCCATCTCTTTGGCGACATCCGGATGTTTATCCATGACGTGCTTCGTCATGACTTTTACCATCTCGTCCCACGAACCAGCCGACAGCTTCTGATCGCATTTCCCACCAAGTTCCTTGCACGTCATGGTTTTCATTTGTAAGCCTTGAGCTTTTGTATGCTTGTGTGTTGACATTGAAATTAATTACCGCGCCCCAGGTGCGAAGTTGCAAGAAGTTTGCGTGTAAGGAGAGTATCGGTCTGTTCGACAGCGCGCACAGATGAATGACTCCTGGCGCAATCGACTTACAGCACTGACGTGCCCTACGCCGTCAAATCCTAGGCTTAATTCAAATTGACGAATTTTCGCTTCAGGCCACTTGCTCGACGTGACGCGGTGTCGGCAACCGACGATACAAATGCCTGCCAAATATCTCTGAGAAAATAGGGCCGGTGGCAGACCGTCGAAATAGTCATGGTCGTAGAGTTTGTGCTGGATGTGGGAGACTTCATCACTTTGCCGCCAGGAATTTGCCGTCTGCCGCCTCATGCGGAAGTGACCAGCCGAAATACACTTCAACGTCTACGACTTTGCCGGCTATCACAGTGAATATTTCGGTGTTCCTGAAGCGCTTGCCGTCGTTCAATTGACATTCGTAGGTTACAAAAGCCTTATCGTCTTTCACGGCGATATGCTTGAAATCAACCGTAGCCATGTTTGCACTGTTCGGCCAACAGCGTTCGAAATAAGTTTTCCGGTTGAGCTGGTTGTCGAGCGGGCTGGTGAAGTGAAAGTCTTCGCCGATGAGCGCTTCAATCGAGGGCCTGTCCTTGCCGACGTAGCTCTCGAAACAAGCGTGAACCACAGCGGTTATTTCTTGGTGTGTGTTTGGCATCAGGATTTTCTTGCCTTGTGATGTTGCCGAGAATCGCGTCAGAGGGCGGCCTTCTTCATCTTGCTGGCATGCCCGGCAATGCGAGAAAGGAGAGCACTACGCCCCCGACCACCGCAATAGTGCGCAAACTGATTTTGTAAAATGATTTCATTGAAATCTGCTTGTGTGACTTGTCAGGTGTTTTGTCCGCGTTCGCATAACCACTCGTAGTTGCTGCCTTGGCTTTTCCATCTTTGTCAATCGAATGCCACTTACCTGAGTTGAGAGCTTGCTTGTCGTCATGTCATTACTCCTGAGATTGAACATAGTCCCGCATATGGTTTTAGTAGGTCTCCACGCTCACACTTTTGGCGCTTCCACAGTCACCATCCACGGCACACCGAACTTGTCGGTCAACATTCCAAATGACGAACTCCAGAATGCTCTCGCCAAAGGCATAGTGACTTTTCCTCCTTCACCAAGCGCCGTGAACACGCGTTTGGCTTGCGCATCCTCAGCCACTTCAATGACAAGCGACATGCCCTTGAACTCAGCCGTTTTCTCGCCCATGCCGTCGTCGGCCATCAACTGCGTTTCGCCGATACGAAAGGCGGCTTTCATGACTTTCTCTTCGTAGCCGGGTGGCCCCTTAATGTCTTTGTCCGGG
>JANLRI010000588.1:0-10067 GCA_031361565.1 Betaproteobacteria bacterium
GCCATGGCCAAGATGACCGCGACCGAATCAGCCCAGTGGATTATCGATCAGTCCGTGCAAATCTTTGGTGGCCTGGGCGTGCGCCATGGCACCTTGGTCGAGAGCTTGTATCGCGAGATTCGTGCCTTGAGAATCTACGAAGGGGCCACCGAAGTTCAGCAGTTGATCATTGCTCGTGAACTCCTTAAGTGAGATTTTTTTATGCAAGCCTCCCCTCACGCATCGCCCCATCTTGATCGTTTTTGCGCCGAGCATCTTCCCAAGTCCGAGCTGCAGCCGGTGTTCCTCTTCAATCTGCCGGAAGTGCAATATCCGGAGGCGCTCAACTGTGCGGACGAGCTGCTAAGCGCTTATGATCATCAAGGTCAAGCCCTGGATAAAGCTGATCGAGTCGCCATTTATTTTGATGGGCCTGCGACCAGTTCGGAATCGGAGCAAGCACCCGAGCACAAACTTAAGCAAGAAACCAAGGTCCTGCATTGGACTTACACTGAGCTCGAAGATCAGGTCAATCGTATCGCGAATGTCCTGACAAACGCCGGACTTGTTCCTGGCAACCGAGTGCTGCTTCGTGGCCTTAATGGCCCTCTAATGGCGGCCGCCTGGTTAGCGGTGATCAAGGCTGGCCTGGTGGCTGTACCCACCATGCCGATGCTGCGCGCCAAAGAGCTCAAGCCCATCATTGATAAAGCCCAGGTGGGCTTCGCGCTGTGCGAGGATAGTTTAATGGCCGAGCTTGAGCAAAATCTTGAGCGTGGTCATGAACACTACTCGCCCTCACTGAAATCAGCGCTCAGCTTCGGCGCGCTTCAGCAGGCGATGCGCGATGCGAGTCCGGCGTTTAAGGCCTGCCCAACCCATCGCGACGATACCTGCCTGATTGCCTTCACCAGTGGCACCACGGGTCAACCCAAGGGCACCATGCATTTTCATCGCGATGTGCTGGCTATGTCGGACCTTTTCCCACATTCCGTGCTCCACATGACTGAGCAGGACATTGTGATCGGTACACCGCCGCTCGCCTTCACCTTCGGCTTGGGCGGATTACTCACCTTCGCCTTGCGCCATGGTGCGGCGACCGTACTCAACCCGAAATACACGCCCGAAAGCCTCATGCAAGGCATCGAGCGTTTTAAGGCCACGCTGTGCTTTACCGCCCCGACCTTCTATCGTCACATGGCCGGGTTCGCCGAGCGCTACTCCCTCAAAACATTACGTCACAGCATTTCCGCTGGCGAGGCTCTGCCCCTGCCGGTGCGCAAACTTTGGTATGAGAAATCCGGTATTGCCATGACCGATGGTATCGGTGGTACCGAGATGATTCATATCTACATCGCCAGCCCTGGCGACGAACTTCATGCTGCGGGAAAATGGGGAGCACTCGGCAAGGTGGTGCCCGGCTACGAAGCCCGCATCGTGGATGACAACATGCAAGCCCTACCCTTCGGCCAGGTCGGCAAGCTCGCGGTGCGCGGCCCAACCGGATGTCGCTATCTCGCCGACGAGCGTCAAAGCAACTATGTGAAAGCGGGATGGAACTTGCCCGGCGACACCTTCATGCAAGATGAAGACGGCTACTTTTACTATCAAGCTCGCAACGACGACATGATCATCTCAGCAGGCTACAACATCGCCGGGCCAGAAGTCGAAGCGGCTCTGATGGAGCATCCCGCCGTACTCGAGTGCGCCGTAGTCGGCACGCCCGATGAGGAGCGCGGTCAGGTTGTGCATGCCTTTGTCGTCTTGAAGGATGCACCTGGCTTCTCCGAAGCCGAACTTACTAAACTACTTCAAGACCATGTCAAACAAAACATCGCCCCCTTCAAATACCCTCGTCGCATCAGCTTTTGCAAAGCCTTGCCGCGCACCGAAACCGGTAAGTTACAACGCTTCAAATTAAGGGACTCTATGAGCTCGCAAGCCACACCCGCCACACTTCCGTCCACGCTGCCCTCGGCACCGCCCTCGTCGGTACCCTCCGTAGCGCCCGCCGCCAATCCTCAAAAAGTACTGCAGCCCGAAGGCTGGATTGCCCCCAAGGGTTATGCCAATGGAATAGAGGCCCGAGGAAGGCAAATCTACGTCGCGGGCATGGTCGGCTGGAACGGCCAAGGCCAGTTCGAATCCGACGACTTTGTCAAACAAACCGAACAGGCACTCCAGAATGTTTTGGATACCCTGGCCTGCTCCAAGGCTGGCCCCGAACACATGGTGCGCATGACCTGGTATGTGAAGAGCAAAAAGGAATATCTGGCACGCGGCAAAGAAATTGGCGCGGTATACAAACGCCTCATCGGCCGAAACTATCCGGCCATGACCTTGGTGCAAGTGGTTGATCTCGTTGAGGATCGGGCGCTATTGGAAATTGAGGTTACCGCAGTTATTCCAGACTGATCCGGCTCATGGATGAGCTTACAATTTGCCTGCGGAGGAGTACCTAAGTCATTCATCTATCGGCCTCTACGCTTTAGCTTCTCGCCCCTAGCAAGTCGACCGCTACCTCATCGTCAAGCTTCAACTTCGGGGTCGTGGTTTTCACCCGCTTTTCGACGCTTTTAATATGCTCCGCAGGCGGAATCTTCTCGGGCAAGGTGCCGCCAATTTTCTTATTAGCATTGCGGACTTCCTGTCCAACTGCTTCATGCGTTTGAATAGATCGCCGCACCGCCCAAACCTCCCTAAAGTCCTTTGTAACCTGCGTCATGAAAAACGCCGAACATTTTCGATTGCACCCCAGTGTCCTGCGCTGGGCTGCGCCGGAGAGTGCTTTGAAATCCTCACTAGCCTGCCGATCACGGTCAGATATCTCCTTCGAACATGCACCAATGTATCTGAATTGACGCGGCCTTTCCAAATGAAGAACGAAACTCGACCCGCAATTCCCAATTCAATATAGACTTCAAAAAACAACCGCGCCCACCGCAAGCGCCAGAAGGAGACACCCATGGCCCGCAGCATCCTCATCGACCGCCTCGTCGGCGAGCAACGCCCCTCTCTTGCCTCTGAGGCGGAAGTCGCCACCTTCGAAACCACGCCCTTTCGAGATCGCATCGCAGCCAAGAGCACCTACGAGGCGATCCAGATCGGTGCAGCGCACAATCGGGATGCCCTGGCCCTTCAGTTCCTCCCCAATGCCGACCCCAACGAGCCCGCCATCGTGCTGAGTTATGGCCAGTTCTTGGCGAGAGTCACGCAAGCCGCGAATATGTTTGACTCCTTTGGGATAGGCCCAAACGATGTCGTGAGCTTCCTTCTTCCCCTGGTGCCGCAGAGCTTCTACGGCCTGTTTGGTGCCGAGGCGGCTGGCATCGCAAACCCGGTGAACTCGCTCCTCGAAGCCCATCAACTCACGGAAATCTTGGAAGCCGCCAACACTAAAGTCTTGGTTGCGCTCGGCCCAATGCCAGGCTCGGACATCTGGGAAAAAGTCGAAAAAATTCGCGGCCATCTGCCCAAACTCAAAACCATTCTTCAAGTCAATCCTGGGGGCAGCGGCCATGTGCGCACGTCGGAAACCGCCACCAGTAACGCCACCCAACAAATCTACGACTTCGACAGCCTCATCAACAGCAGCCCCTCAGAACAACTGACCAGCGAGCGAAAGATCGCCCCAGACGATATCGCCGCCTACTTCCATACCGGTGGCACGACTGGCACCCCAAAGCTGGTGCGGCACACCCATGAGAACCAGGTCTACCAAGCCTGGGTCTGCAACCTCATGCTCGGCATGCAACCGGGTCGTGCCCTGCTCTTCGGCCTGCCGCTCTATCACGTCGGTGGCGCGCTCACTCAGGCCCTGTCCCTGCTCGCAGGCGGCGGCTCAATGGTCATCCTGTCAGCCTCGGGCTGGCGCAATCCCTCGGCCATCCGCAATATCTGGAAGTTGGTCGAGCGCTTCAAGCCCGCCGTCTTTGGCGGCGTACCTACCATCCTCGCTGCGGCGGCCAACGTGCCGGTGGGCGATGCAGACACCTCCAGCATCCGGGTGATTAGTGGTGGCGGCTCAGGCATTCCGGTTGCTGTCGCCCACACCCTCGAAGACCGCTTCAAAGCACCGGTGCTCGAGGTCTACGGCATGACCGAAACCGCCAGTGTGCACACCATCTCCTACCTCGACCGCCCAGTGCGTCTTGGTACGGTTGGCCACGCGGTCCCCTACAGTAAGGTACGAGTAGTTCGCATCAATAGTGAGGGGCAATATCAAGGCGACTGCGCCGCCAACGAAATCGGTGTCGTCGCCATGGCCGGGCCTGGGGTCTTTACCGGCTATCTCAACGATATCCATAACAAAGGGGCTTTCGTCGAGCCCGGCTGGGTCAACTCCGGCGACCTGGGCCGCTTGGACGCGGAAGGCTACCTGTGGATCACCGGTCGCGCCAAAGATCGAATCATTCGCGGCGGCCACAACATCGACCCAATGCCTATCGAAGAACTGCTCTATCAACACCCCGATGTCGCCCTTGCCGCCATCGTCGGACAACCCGACGCCTATGCCGGTGAACTACCGCTCGCCTATGTTCAACTCAAGCCTGGGGCCAAGTCCACGATTGCCGAGCTGCACGAATATTTACGCAGCAAGACACCGGAGCGCGCGGCCGTCCCGGTGGCGGTGATCTTCGTCGATGCGATTCCCCTCACCGGCGTCGGCAAGGTCTTCAAGCCGCAACTACGTTGGGACGCGACGGAGAAGGTGTTTAGTGAAGCGCTGGCACCGTTGGCAAGCCAAGGGATTCAATGTTCAGTAAGCGTTGGCGCTGATGGCACGCACGGCACCTTGGCAACAGTGAGCTTAGGCGTGACGGGTTCAAGCGCGGCAAGCCTGAGCAGTGCAACTGCCGGTGCAATGAGTGCAGCGGCATGCGAAGCCACAGAAAAACAAGTACATGCCCTGTTGGATCCCTTTGTGATTCGCCATCAGATCTCTTGGGGCATGTAGCGCGACACAAATATCCCAGAATCAAGAACTGGAAAGCTAGCGAAGCCCAAGCACTTGGCCATGCTAGCCTTTTCCGAGCTTATCCGTTTGTAGCAAACACCGAGGAGATTGGTTACATGAAACTCAGAAGCGCGTCGCTCTTAAGCCCTAAGTATTTAGGTTCAACACTAATGCTCGCAGCCTGCCTCGCAGCACTGGCCGCGCAAGCTCAACCACTACCGCAAGCTAGTCCCGAGTCGGTGGGTATGTCCACCGAGCGCCTCGGTAAGATTACCTCCGTCTTTCAGCAAGAAGTTGCCGACAAAAAGCTCCCCGGCGCGGTCATCATGGTAGCGCGCAAAGGCAAGCTGGTGTACTCGCAGGCCTTTGGCACTTTAAACAATGCCGCCAATGCTCCAATGAAGCAAGATTCGATCTTCAGAATCTATTCGATGACCAAGCCCATGGTGTCCACCGCCCTCATGATGCTGGTCGAAGACGGCAAGGTGCAACTTACCGACCCGGTATCGAAGTTCCTACCCTCGTTCAAAGGGCCGATGGTGAGCGTACCCACTTTCGATCCGGTATTTAATGGCATCAGCTACAAACTCGTCGCCGCCAATCGCGAACCCACCATTCAAGATTTGCTGCGCCACACTTCCGGCATCGCCTACGGTGAACTCACCAAGAACACCCTGGTGCGGGACGCCTATATCAAAGCGGGGGTCTTCAAACCTACGCTCGATTTCGATGCACGCGAACTCAGTGGCGCGGCGATGGCCGATGGGCTCGGCAAAGCCCCGCTTGCCCAGCAGCCCGGCACCTATTGGGAGTACAGCCTTTCCGTAGACGTGCAAGGCCGTGTTATTGAAGCCGTGAGTGGCAAGCGCCTAAGTGACTTCATGCAGGAACGAATGTTCGGCCCGCTCAAGATGCAAGACTCCGGCTTCTCAGTCGCCGGTAACAAAATGGATCGCGTGGCCGAAGCCTTTCCCAAGGACCCCGCCACTGGTGCCGACAACAAATTGATCGACATCAGCAAAACCCCCGGTAACGATTCCGGTGGGGCTGGCGGGGTCAGTACCGCGGGCGACTACATGCGCTATTGCCAGGCCATGCTCAATGGCGGGCAACTTGAGGGCGCAAGAATTCTGTCGCGCTCCACGGTCAGCCTGATGGCCTCTGACCACTTGGGCTCAGCGATCAGTACTGTTGTGAACCCTGGCATGCTGCTCTTGGGTACCCAAGGCTATACCTTTGGTCTGGGCTTCCTGGTGCGCCAATCGGATGGTCTCGCGGGCGTCCACGGCACGGCTGGTGAGTTTATGTGGGCTGGTTATGCGGGGACGTTCTTCTGGGCGGAGCCGAAAGAGCAAATCTGCGCGGTGTATATGACGCAGGCGCCCAGTCCTTTGCGGGCTTACTATCGCAAGGCGATGAAGGATTTGGTTGCACAGGCTTTGGTGGATTAAAGCCGACCTATCAATTGATCGGCATGCCGCGATGATGCATAGGAGGAACCAACCAGGTAGCCATGAAATCATCAGAAAGTTTCGCACAATCCATAACTTTCTGATGAATTGGCGGACCCCGTTCTATTACCAGTTCAGAGCACTAAGTTGGAGTACTTTTTAGGCACCGGCAGATCACGAAATGGCTCCAATGGGGTGATCAGACACTGGCTTACAGATTATCTGGATGCTTTCTGGGTCAAAAAGAGTGACTAGTGTGGTAAGTATTGCGTCTTGGTGGGAAATCGCCATCAAGTCCAGCATCGGCAAACTGGATGCGGACGTCGCCACGCTTCGTAATGCTGCCCAGGACCGCAGTTTTAACGAACTGACAGTGACTTGGTCAAGTTAATATAGAAAAGTGTTCAAAAAATCCCTTAGGTCTTAACGCCCGGATACTCAAACACCAAGCAAGTCGTAGTTCCATGTGCATACAAAGTGCCATCTGGCCCAAACAGTCGTCCTTCAGCGGTGGCGAGCTGGCGACCGCAATGGATCACCTTGCCTTCGGCCCGCAGGCGAGTCACTTTAGGGGGTATCGCTCGCACAAGATTCACGCTTAACTCGGCGGTGGTGTAGCCGCGCCCCGCGGGCATCTTGCTATGAACCGCGCATCCCATGGCTGAATCGAGCAAGGTGGCGTACCAGCCGCCATGAATCCCGCCCATGGGGTTGAAGTGGGCCGGGCCGGGCGAGCCTTGGAAGGTGGCTACGCCATCGGCGATTTCGGCGAGATAGAAATCGAGGGTTTTGCTGATGCCAGTGAACGGGAATTCGCCGCCAATCATGGCTCGCATTACCTCAATGCCGGTGAGTTTAAGTGCATCCTCTTTACCTAGCTTCGCATCGCTTAACCCATCCTCGATGCGCGCCTTAAAGAGTTTTTCATGCTCAAGCCAGAGGTCGAGTTGGCTTGAATCTGGTGACTTTGTTGCTGGCATTCTTTTTAGATCCCCGTTAAAAGCGCGTTCAACCGTTTTAAATATGCGGCCTCGCTAACTCGCCCGTTTCAG
The DNA here is from genome assembly GCA_031361565.1 of Betaproteobacteria bacterium. Taxonomy (GTDB): domain Bacteria; phylum Pseudomonadota; class Gammaproteobacteria; order Burkholderiales; family Burkholderiaceae_E; genus JAPOKJ01. The sequence continues at coordinate 7,440 of JANLRI010000588.1, forward strand.
GAGGGCGGAATGATGAGTTGCGCGTTACGAATTGCGCCTTAAGAGTATGGTTATTGCCATTTTAATTGCTTGCATATACAATTATTGCACATACACCTTTAAATTGAAATTCATGGAACGATCTTCATCCAAGCTACAAGGCTGCACCAACTTCAAGTTGCGTCAGTTGTCCCGCATTGTCACGCAAGACTACGATGCCGAGCTCGATGGCCTGGGCCTGAAGATCACGCAGTACTCACTCCTGAGTCATGTTCTAAAACTCGGGCCGATTCGCTCGGTCGATCTTGCCAAGACCATGAGCATGGATAGTTCCACGTTGTCGCGCAATTTAAAGCCCCTCATTGCAGAAGGCTGGCTGGCCGTTGAAACTGGTGCGGACGCGCGCAGTCATTTTATCGCAATCACTGTGTCTGGTCGCAGTAAGCGACAAGAAGCGCAGAGCCACTGGCGAACAGCACAGGAGCGGCTCAACAAAAAACTGGGTGCCGCCCGCACCGCCTCTTTACATAAACTGCTCGATGAAGCGCTTGTACTTCTTAATCCCGAAAGAGCGACTTAGTCCGTGATAAACACGAGCCATATCGCTAGCCCGCTCACTCTAACTCGTCGCCATTTGGACCACCTATGACCAGCACCGCAAACCCTCCAAACCACGCGCGTTACGCCATGTGGATCGTCTTACTGGCCTCAGCAGGCACCTTCGCCGTCGCCATGGGCACGCGAAACACCATGGGTATGTTTGTAAGCCCGATCAACACCAGTACCGGCTTGGGTATCGCCTCGGTCAGCCTCGCCTTCGCGTTTGGCCAGCTTTGGTGGGGCCTCACTCAGCCCTTTGCCGGCGCCATCGCGGATCGCATCGGCACCGGGCGAGTCGTTCTCACCGGATTGGTTTTGGTCACACTCGGCACCTTCCTCACGCCCTACATGACAACCCTGCCCGGCCTCATCTTTTCGGTGGCCATTCTCTCCGCGGGCGGAGCGGGTCTGGCCGGCCCCGCGGTGTTGATGGCCGCAACCAACCGCCTCATCCCACCTGAGAAAAGAGGCATCGCCAGCGGTATCGTCAATGCCGGAGGCTCGTTCGGTCAATTCGTGATGGCCCCCATCGCGGCAACTCTCACGGTGAGTCTGGGCTGGGCACAAGCCCTGCAAGTGATGGCCTTCATTATTCTTTTGGCCCTGCCCGCGGCCTACATTCTCAAGGGCAACGCCTTGCAACAAACCACAGGCTCGGCTCAAAAGCCGCTCAGCGCCGGTGCCGCCATTAAGCAAGCGCTCAACACTCCCAGCTACTTATTGCTCGCCGGTGGTTTTTTTGTGTGTGGATTCCACGTCGCGTTCCTGGGTACGCACTTGCCCGGCGTGATCGCTGCCTGTGGCTTGCCGACACAATGGGCGGGCTGGTCCTTGGCCTTGATCGGCCTGTTTAATATCATTGGCTCCTTGGGAATTGGCTGGGCCGTGGGCCGCTGGCGCATGAAGTCCCTGCTCTCCATCGTCTATGCCGTACGCGGCGTGGCCGTGTTGATCTTCCTTTTGTCACCCAAAACTGGCCCAGTAATGCTGGTGTTTGCGGCTGTGATGGGCCTCACTTTTCTTTCGACCGTACCCCCCACTGCCGGTCTGGTCGCCAAGCTTTTCGGCCCGTCCAATATGGCGATGTTGTTTGGTCTCGTGATGGTCACTCATCAGATCGGCGGCTTTCTCGGGGCATATTTAGGCGGCCAGATATTTGCCACGACGGGCAGCTATGACTGGGTTTGGTATATCGACATCGTCTTGGCGGCTGCCGCCGCACTGATTCATATGCCGATCAAAGAGGCGCGTATCACCCCCAGGGTACAGGCCGCTTAGCGACAGGTGGCTTAGATTTTCAATCAGGTACAATTCATTCAGCAAATGAAGCGCGCCAGGAGAGATTGGCTTTCTCAAATCGAGTGAGCTGACGCCGAAGGGGAGTCGCCCCAAAAACTCTCAGGCAAAAGGACTGGTGCGTGGTTTTAGTGAGGGGGCCCTTGAGCCTGTCCGTGCTTTTACAGTTGCTCTCTGGAGAGAAGCTTTGAGGTGAACACACTTCCGAACTCGCCGAAGGACGAAAATGTCTCAGGCACCAAGGACAGAGGGGGCTCCACGATCAATTCTATGGAGCCTTTAATTGAATAACCCTTCCGATCTTCGCTACTCCAACTCCCATGAATGGCTACGTGACCACGGTGACGGCACGGCAACCATAGGTATTACCTTTCATGCCCAAGACGCGCTTGGCGAGCTTGTCTATGTTGAGCTCCCCGCCGTGGGTCGAAAACTAAGCAAGGGCGAAGCTTGCGTCATCGTTGAATCGACCAAGGCAGCCTCCGACGTTTATGCCCCAGTGGATGGCGAAGTGCTGGCCGTGAACGAGACCCTGGCTGATGTTCCTCAAACGGTGAACGAAGGACCCTTTGAGGCGGGCTGGCTTTTTAAAATCAAGCTGGCAGCTCCCGAACAGGTGGCAACTATGCTGAGCGCCAGCGATTACAGCGCTGGCCCCGGAGCCGCCTGATGAGTGCAACGGATCCTTTAGGTAAGAGTATCGCGTCCTTGTTCGCGGCGGACGAGTTTCATGCGCGCCATATTGGCCCCTCC
>JANLRI010000626.1:0-14908 GCA_031361565.1 Betaproteobacteria bacterium
TCAGGCGGCACTGCATCCTGTTCAACAGGCGATGCTTGAGGCACACGGCTCACAATGCGGCTTTTGTACACCCGGTTTCGTGATGTCCCTGTTCGCGCTTTACCAAGGCTCGTCCACTCAGGTCGTTGAGCGCCAGGACGCCGTCGCGGCGTTATCCGGCAATCTGTGCCGATGCACCGGCTATCGACCCATCCTCGACGCTGCCCAGGCCATGATGCGCCTGCCGCGCGTTGAGCAGCCCGAAGAGAGTATCAAGGAGGCTTTGCTACAGCTCGCCCAAAATCGAGCCCGTTCAAGCAATGCATCCTCACAGCGAATCTTTCGGCCTGCCGATCTTCCAACCCTTTTGCAGCAGCGTCACGGCTATCCCAAGGCCCAATTACTTGCCGGTGCGACGGATGTGGGTTTGTGGGTCACGAAACAAGGACTGCGCTTTGAGCAAGTGATCGACCTTAGTGCGGCGAGAGATCTGAAGAACGTCGTCACTGTGCACGGCCACCTCGAGATCGGCGCGGCGGTGCGTCTTGAAGACGCCTACCGGGCCATTGTTCTCAGCCGCCCTCAAGCCAGCATGTTCGCGCGTCGCTTTGCCGGTCTACCAGTGCGGCAATCCGGGACCTTGGGCGGCAATCTTGCCAACGGTTCCCCGATTGGGGATTCGATGCCCTTGTTAATCTCGCTGGGCACGAAAATTCGTCTCGCAAGTCAAGCACGTGGTTTCCGCGAGATAGCCTTGGAGGATTTTTATCTGGCCTATCGTCGCACTCAATTAGCCAGCGATGAGATTCTGAGCCATATTCTGATTCCTTTACCAACAGTCGGCGAGTTGAGCCGTATCTATAAGGTCTCCAAGCGCTTCGAAGACGATATTTCGGCCGTATGTCTCGGCATCCATGTTCGTTTAAGCGACACGGGCGAAATCATCGAATCCGCGCGCATCGGTGTCGGCGGCATGGCTGCTACGCCGACGCGAGCCTACGAGACCGAGGCAGCACTGATCGGCCGGAGGTTCACCTTAGAAACCTTCCAGGCGGCGAAACAGAGTATCAGCGCTGAATTTGCGCCCATCGACGACATGCGTGCGAGTGCCTTGTACCGTCGACAAGTCGCGGGCAATTTAATGTTACGTTTCTGGCACGAGATTCATTCTCCCGACGAACTCAACAGTTTGGAGTCCTTTGACGCCACACCCATCACGTTCCACCGACCGAGAGACTCCAAGTATTCAACGAGCTTTCGCGAGGCTGATCGCACGCAAGCAAAGGTCAAGCCATGAGCTCGCCGCCAGTGGCTGGTCAAAGCCTTAGCCATGAGAGTGCGCGGGCACAGGTCACCGGTAGCGCTCACTATGTCGATGATCTCGCTGAAATCTCTGGGACCCTATTCGCAGCGCCCATTTGTAGCCCACAAGCCTACGGAGTATTGACTGGCCTGGAGATCACTCAGGCCCTTGCCATGCCGGGTGTGGTAAGAGTGCTCCAAGCCTGCGACCTCCCCGGTGACCCTTTACTCGCAACCTTCGTCCATGACGAACCTATTTTTGCCAGCGGTAAAGTAGAGCATGTCGGTCAGGTGATTGGAATCGTTATTGCGAGCGATATCAACACAGCGCGCTTGGCCGTGCGCAAGGTCAAAGCGCAGATCGAGCCACTCGCTCCGATTCTAAGTATTGAAGACGCGCTCCTCGCAAAGTCCTGGGTGCTACCTCCCGTCGCACTGGTACGAGGTGAGCCGGAGAAGGTCATCAGCGAGGCTTCCCATCGCCTAAGCGGGTACACCCGAGTCGGAGGGCAAGAGCATTTCTATCTCGAAGGACAAATCGCCTACGCAATTCCTCAAGAGCAAGGTGGATTTTTTGTGCACTCCTCGACCCAGCATCCAGGAGAGGTTCAGCACTGGATCGCGCACGCGCTCAACCTCCCCATGCATTTGGTCACCGTCGCGACACGCCGCATGGGAGGCGGCTTTGGAGGCAAAGAGACTCAGGCCGGGCATTTAGCGGTCTGGGCGGCGCTGGCCGCGCAACTCACTGGCCGACCCGTGAAGATGCGCCTGGACCGCGACGAGGACTTTACGATCACCGGCAAACGTCACAACTTCCTCGCGCAATATGACGTGGGCTTTAACGCTGAAGGCCAAATTCAGGCACTCAAGGTAATGCTCGCAAGCCAGTGCGGCTTTTCGGCCGACCTCTCTGGGCCGGTGAACGACCGAGCCATGTTTCATTTAGACAATGCCTACTATCTGCCCCATGTGCGCATCGATTCGTTTCGTTGCAAGACCAATACTCAATCCAATACCGCGTTTCGTGGCTTCGGCGGGCCTCAGGGCATGTTCGTGATTGAAACGGTGATGGGCGAGATCGCACGCTACTTAAAGATCGACGCCTTACTCGTGCGCCAGCGCAACTTGTACGACCGCGCCACTCGCAACACGACACCTTACGGGATGGTGGTTGAAGACAACATACTGCCCGAACTCATCTCAACGCTCGAGAAAACTAGTCAGTACCAAGACCGTCAGCAAGCCATTCGGGTTTGGAATACCGAGCATCCCAGGCTCAAACGCGGTATCGCTTTAACTCCGGTGAAGTTTGGCATTTCCTTTACAGCGACTCAATTCAATCAGGCGGGAGCTTTGGTTCAGATCTATACCGATGGCAGCGTTTTGGTCCATCACGGTGGTACCGAGATGGGGCAGGGCCTACATACCAAGGTCTGCCAAATCGTCGCCGATGAGCTGGGCCTGCCCTTTGAGCGAGTCGCGATCAGCGCGAGCGACACCAGCAAAATCGCCAATGCATCGGCTACGGCCGCCTCTGCCGGTACCGATTTAAATGCTCGTGCCGCACAGTACGCAGCTCAAGAGATCCTCGAAAAACTTACCGCGTTTGTCGCGGGCCGTGACCAGTGCAAGGAGTCCGAGGTGAAGTTCGCCAATGGTCAGGTGATCTCGCCCGCTCAAACCACGGCCTTCGTCGACATCGTGCGAGCGGCCTATACGGCGCGCATCCAGCTTTGGTCGGATGGTTTCTATGTCACGCCGAAGATACATTACGATAAAACCACGATGCAAGGTCGACCGTTTTACTACTTCGCCTACGGTGCTGCCTGTGTCGAAGTCATTCTGGATACACTGACAGGTGAACATAAGGTGTGTGGCATAGACATTCTTCATGACGTCGGCACGAGCATTAACCCGGCCATAGATCTGGGGCAAATCGAAGGTGGCTTCGTGCAGGGTATGGGTTGGTTGACTAGCGAAGAGCTGGTGTGGAGCGCGCAAGGCCAACTCACTACCCATGCACCTTCCACCTATAAAATTCCGACCTCAGGCGATATCCCGGAACATTTTCGGGTGGCTTTGTGGCCGCAGGCCAATCAAGAATCTAATGTGTTTGGTTCAAAGGCTGTTGGCGAGCCGCCGCTCATGCTAGCCTTGGCCGTCATTGAGGCGCTACGCGAAGCGGTCGCTTCGATGGATCGTGAGGCGACTTTTAGCCTCAATGCACCGGCCACTCCTCGCGAAGTATTGAACGCCCTTGAACAACTCCGAACTCAAATCAAAAGCACAGCACTGGCTTAGTCAAGGGGTTACCGTGGTTCGGGTGAGCATCGCCAGGGCACAAGGTTCGACCCCGAGGCCGAGTGGCACGTTTATGTTGGTTGCCCAGAATATCTGTGCGGGCACCATTGGTGGGGGACACCTGGAGCTCGAAGCTGTGACGCTAGCGCGTGGCCTTATAAGGCAGGGTGACGAGCAAAAAATATCTACAAGCCGGGAACGTGTGGCGGGCCACGACATCTCAACCAGCAAACACTTTAGTTTAGGACCTAGCCTCGGGCAGTGTTGTGGCGGGGCGGTTGACCTGAATTTTGAGGTTGTAACCCCATCAATGCTCCCGATCTGGCCGGAAGACACCCTTCGATTCACACTGGCCCTATTCGGGGCTGGCCATGTCGGTCGAGCCATTGTCGATGCCTTGAGCCTGCTTCCCTGTCGACTCATTTGGATCGACGAGCGCGAACATGAGTTCCCAAAACCTGCACCGGCGAAATCCAGTATCGAACTGCGCTGTGTGGATTCGCCGAGCGCCGAAATCAAAACACTCCCACCGGGCTGCTTCGTGATTGTAACCACGCACAGTCACGATTTAGATTTGGAATTGTGCGAGACCGCCCTGAATCGGAGCGATCTCGGCTTTATTGGACTCATCGGGTCCGCCACCAAGAAAGCTCGATTCCTCAAACGACTTGTGCAAAAGAATGTGGCGGCTAGCGAACGTCTGGTCTGTCCACTTGGATTGAGTACGATTCCTGGCAAGGAGCCGCAGATTATCGCCGCCAGTGTTGCCGCGCAGTTGCTTGAGTTGAGCTCGCTGATCGGTGCAAGCGATCCAAGCGCCGCGCCCAAAAACTAGCTTAGGCAAGCAGGCGAGTCATGTTCGACATTTTGTTCGAGGTCGGTAAAGTTCAAATCACCTGGCTTGAGGCTATCGCCTTTGTTTTGGCGCTAGCCTGTGTAGCCTGCAACGTACTGGAAATCCATTGGGGGTGGCCGCTGGCCATCGTCAGCTCTGGTCTTTACTGTTGGCTGTTCTACCGGAACAAGCTCTATGGGGATGCCGGCATTCAAATTTACTTTGTGCTCGCTTCCCTTTGGGGCTGGTGGCTTTGGCTCAGGCCTGATCGATCTAGTCGGCACGCCCGTTCAATGACCCAAGCGGAGGACATGCAGCGGCATGCGCCTCCTGCAACCCTACTCCAGGTGAGACACTGGACAGCTCGGGAGCGAGTCACCGTACTCACTAGCTGGTTTGGCTTATGGCTCATGCTCGCCTTACTGCTTTCCCACTTTACCGATTCCGACGTCGCTTGGGCCGATGCATTTCCAACGGCGGGGAGTCTCGTGGGTCAAATCCTACTGGGGAAAAAAATTCTCGAGAACTGGTTCGTCTGGCAAGCGGTCAATGTTTCCATGGTCGCCTTGCTCGCTTACAAGGCGCTCTGGCTCACCATGTTGCTCTATGTGATTTTCTTAACAATGGCCGTTCTAGGTTGGAGGCGCTGGGCACGCGCGGCAACCTAAACGACCAACCAAGACAAACACCGAGATTGTCAATCTCTCGCAGCGCTCGCTAAACATTTCGAACTCATTGATCTTTGAAGCGACGGCTTACAAATGACTGTCGAGAAGGAACCGGTGGTCGCCTGATTCCGCTTGACAGCCTGTTTTCCCCGACTAACGGCAATGCTGGCCACAGACGCCTCAAAGCGCAAAGCCTAGACTAAGCGAGTGAAGAAGGACGTCCACATTAGGGGCTTATTGAACCCGGCGTCGTTCGCAAGCCAGTACCGCTTGAGGGAGAAGCAGCATGAAAAAGTTATTAGGAAAACTCGGCGCAAGAAACCTTGTGACCCTCGGCTTGGTGTCGGTGGTGACCAGTATTCTGCTCGTGGCCACCTTACTCGGTATGGTTCCCGATGAGACCGCCGCGAAGCGCCAAGCTAGAGCTTCGGTTGCGGAGATGGTTGCTGCGGTCAGCGGTGGCTATCTTAGCCAAACCCATGCTCAGCGGCTCGGCCCGTTTCTGGCGTTTGTTTTGGAAAGAAACCCCGACCTCAAATCGCTTGCGGTCCGCCAAGCTGACGGCAAGCTTCTCGCAAGCGCCGGCCCGCATCAAGAATGGCAAGAGCCGCCTGCCGGGCGTTCGACGGAAGATCAAGTGGTCGTGCCCCTGAGCGTACAAGGCAAGATTTGGGGAAGAAGCGAAATTCAATTCACCGAGATGAACCAGGCTGGCCTTCTGGGCTTTCTGATGTCCCCAAGAACCCAGCTACTCATTTTTATGGCATTCGCTTGCTTTACCGTTTTCTCCCTTTATTTAAAGCGGGTACTGAAGCAGCTTGATCCGTCCGAAGCGGTGCCTGATCGGGTGCGCTCAGCGCTGGATACTTTGGTCGAAGGACTGCTCGTGATCGACGGCGCTGGCTTGGTGGTGCTTGCCAACAAGGCCTTTCTCGACCTCTCGGGAAATACTGAAGACCAAGTGGTTGGCCACAAAATCGGCCAGCAAAGTTGGCTCAGTTCTGATGGTCAGGCGCTTGATCAAGAGCAGTTTCCTTGGGTCAAAACTCAAGCCAACGCTGAGAGCGAGGTGAACTCGCGAATTTATCTGAACGACGTGCACGGCAAGCGACGTTCGTTTCTCGTGAACTGCTCCCCCGTGATGGGCGCGGAGGGTAGGGTCAACGGTGTATTGATCAGCTTGGATGACATCACCCATTTGGAAGAGGTGGAGGCAGAACTAAGGGAGGCCAAAAAGACTGCCGATACCGCTAACACTGCCAAGAGCGATTTTCTTGCCAATATGAGCCACGAAATTCGCACCCCGATGAATGCCATTCTCGGCTTTACCGATGTTCTGCGGCGCGGCCTCTACCGCGACCCCAGCATGCTCGAGAAACATCTCAGCACGATTCATAGCAATGGTAAACATTTGCTCGAGTTGATCAATGACATCCTCGACCTTTCCAAAGTCGAGGCGGGTCGTTTGGATATCGAGGCCATTGCCTTTAAGCCCCACCAAGTGATTGCCGAAGTACAACAAATTATGCGGGTCAAGGCCGAAGAGAAGGGCATTGGCCTCCGTATTGCATTTGAAGGCCAGGTGGTTGAGACCATCCTAAGTGATTCTGGTCGTCTACGCCAAATGGTTACGAACCTCGTGGGCAATGCGATCAAGTTCACAGACAAGGGCGAAGTGCTCATTACGGAGCGGTTCGTGCGGCTCAACGGTCGCTTTATGTTCCAGGTGTCGGTAAAGGATTCTGGTATCGGTATTGCCGGTGACAAGCTCGACGCCGTTTTCGAGGCTTTTGTGCAAGCTGAAAGCTCGACCACCCGGCGCTTCGGCGGTACCGGGCTCGGTTTACCCATCAGTCGCAAATTCGCCCGGGCTATGGGAGGCGACATTTCCGTGGCCAGCATGCTTCGTGAAGGCAGTACCTTTACGATCACGATCAATCCTCAACTCGACGCCCAGGCCCATTGGATCGAACCCTCTGAGCTGACTCAAGCCGATACTCAACTCGCCTCGAAAGACCAGATCAGGAGCTGGAGATTTAGCTCGGCCAAGGTTCTGGTGGTGGACGACGGCGTGGAAAATCGAGAGCTCGCACGCCTCCTTCTGGAGGAAGCAGGCCTCACGGTAAGCGAGGCTAGTAACGGCAAAGAGGCCGTGATGAGCGCCCTGACCGAGAAATACGATTTAATCTTGATGGACATGTCGATGCCAGTGATGGATGGTTTCACAGCCACAAGAATTTTGCGCGAGAAGGGCTTAAAACTTCCGATTGTCGCGCTCACGGCGCACGCCATGGCGGGCTTCGAAGCGGAAATTATCGATTGCGGTTGCACAGGATATCTCACCAAGCCTATCGATATTGATAAATTGTTCAACACCTTGGCGAGCTTCCTGAAGGCCGAGAGTGCAATGATTGACAAACCAAGTCACGCGGCGGCAAGCCTACAGACCCTAAGCTCAGAGCGCAGTGCGGAAACCTTCGATGATGTCTCTCCGATCACTTCTCGCCTGGCGACTCATCCAAAACTTCGCCATGTAGCGGCAAGTTTCTGTGTCCGCCTACCGGGACAGCTCAAACTTATGGATGAGGCCTTGATCAAGCAAGACTTTGAAGCCCTCTCGCAACTTGCGCATTGGCTGAAAGGCGGCGGCGGCTCGGTCGGATTCGACACCTTTACCGCGCCCGCTACTCAACTTGAAGTGGCGTCCAAGGCGGAGCAACACGAACAGTGTCTTAAGCCAATGGCTAGCATTAGAAACATCGCCTCGCGGCTGGTGAACCCGTCGAGCGAAATGACACAAAGTTTGGCGGCCAAGCTTGAAGAAGCCAGCACGGCTCATTGAACTCGGGCCACTGACCTAAAAACTTAGAGAAAATTAGCAACAATGTCTAGCCACCACAACGATTCATCCCTCGGCAGCCTTTCGGTTGATACCCAAACCATTCAGCTCGGGCTTGCGCCAAGCATGTCGAACTCGACCAATCATCTCAGCAACGCCCGAATTTTGATGATTGATGACGAACCGCTCATGATTGAGGTCGTGAAAGCATTCCTTGAGGAAGCAGGCTACGGCGAGGTGATTGGATGCGACGACCCAACCAAGGCGTTCAGCGTGATTGCTGCGGAGAGGCCCGACGCTCTCTTACTCGATCTAATGATGCCGGGCATAAGCGGCTTCGATGTGCTTGAAAAAGTTCGTGCTACGGAGAGTTTGCGCTACTTACCCGTTATCGTACTCACTGCAGCGAGTGATGCAGCGACTAAGCTGAAAGTTCTTGGACTAGGCGCCACCGACTTTCTATCGAAACCGGTTGATAGCTCTGAGCTAATCCTGCGTCTGCGCAACACGCTGGCCTTTAAGGCCTATGGCGACTATCTTGCCAATTACGATGGCGTGACCAGCCTCCCAAACCGCAGCTTATTTTTGAAGCAACTGGGTGCAGGGATAAAGATCTCGCAACGCGAGAATAAAAGCTGCGCCCTGCTGCACATTAACCTGGATCGATTTAAGCTCATCAACGATAACTATGGCAATCGGGTTGGCGACGCGGTGCTGAGAGGCGTGGCCGACCGATTGCGCGACTGCGTACGGGCTAAGGACGGCGTAGGTAGTCTCGGCAGTAGTGGCGAAGTTACGCCGGTGGCGAGAATCAACGGCGACGAGTTTACGGTCCTTTTGCAAGAGCTTGATCAGGTGGAGGCCGCCGCCGCCGCCACCAGACGAATTCAGCGCCACATGTCGCGCCCCTTCATGATTGCCGGCAAAGAAATCTATGTCGACGTCAGCATTGGTATTGCCGCCTATCCGAACGACTCGCGTGAGCCCGAGGACTTACTCCATAAAGCACAGGCTGCGCTGAGTCAAGCCAAGGCGGCCGGAAAAAATCAATTTGCGTTTTATGCCAAGGATTTGCATCAACGCACGCAGAGCAAGGTGTCGCTGGAGCAGCAATTACGCGGCGCTCTGGAACGCAACGAATTTGTCCTCCACTTTCAACCGAAGTTTGATGCCGCTTTAAAAATCATCGGCGCTGAGGCCTTGATTCGCTGGCAGCATCCCGAGATGGGCATGGTGGCCCCGGATCGATTTATTCCCTTGGCGGAAGAACTCGGACTGATCAATGCGATCGGCCGATGGGTGCTCACCCGGGCCTGCGCCCAAGCGGTGCACTGGTTCAAGCGTGGTCATGCCATACCGGTCGCCGTGAATGTGTCCAGCATTCAGTATGAAGATCCATCGCTTGCTCCAACCGTGAAGTCAATCCTCAAAATGACCGGCCTGCCCCCACATCTTCTCACTCTGGAGTTGACGGAGGGTGCTCTGATGCGCGACGCACAAAAGGCTATCGATACCATGGCCATGTTTAAGGGCCTGGGCGTCAACCTGTCTTTGGACGACTTTGGTACTGGCTACTCATCCCTTGCCTATATTCAACACCTGAGTTTGGATGAGCTCAAGCTTGACCGGTCGTTCGTGAAGAACTTGCCGGATGACTATTCCAGCATTGCCATTGTCCGAAGCGTCATTTCACTCGTGAAGGGCCTGAGTTTGAGTATGGTCGCAGAGGGCGTAGAAACGCAAGAGCAGCTCGACTTTCTGTCGGCGGAGGGCTGCGATTGCTTTCAGGGGTACTTCTTCAGTAAACCGGTGTCGAGTGAGAGCTGGAATGGCTTACTTGGCATGAACTGAACCGCGCATGGCCGCGCGCAAACCTTGCTCCTTAGCTGGCTCGGCGCTTCACATAGTCGTGCAGATTGTTCTTCTTAAAATTGAGTACGGGATCAAGCTCTTGCATATTGAGTGAGATTCCAAGCGGGGTTTTCTCAAACACCGGCTGCAAGAACGTCACCAGATCATCAAAGACGTGTTGCGCTGCTTGCAGCTTCGTCGCGTCATCACGACCGTGGCCCAACCACATCGTGACATGCACAAAAGCGTTGTCCGGATGGCCGTCCGCGATTTTGTAAAACGTGCGCTCTTCTGCGCGTGTACGTAAACCGCCCAAAGGGAACACACCTGTTGCCAAAGCGCTCTGATGAAGATGATCGACAAGCGCTTGCACATTCACCTTGGACGAAAGGTTCCCGGAATACTCAACGACAAGATGGGGCATAGGATCTCCAATCGGGCCAGTGGCCCAATAACTCATCTACTGCGGAAAAGCTCTCTGAAATCCGGCGGCCAGATCGGCAATCAAGGTCGCGGGGTCTTCTAGCCCGATGTTCAAACGAATCAGAGGACCGCCGGTCCAGGGTTTGATCGTTCTCACGTGGGAGAGATGCGCGGCCATGATTAAACTTTCGAATCCACCCCAGGAATAGCCAATGCCAAAGTGCTTGCGATCATTACAGAGTGCACAAACTTTCGCGAAGCTCGTGCCTGGCTGAAGTTCAAACGAAAACAGGCCGCTCGCCCCTAGAAAATCGCGCTTCCAGAGTGCATGCTGGGGATGATCAGAAAGGCCAGGATGCAGCACTGATTTCACTTGGTCTTGCGATTTAAGCCATTGAGCGACCTGAAGTGCCGAGCGCTCGTGCTGGCGCATCCGCACTTCGGCGGTGCGAACACCGCGTAAGATAAGAAACGCATCATCACCGCCAACGCATTGGCCAAGTTGGCGGACCGTGCTCCAAAGCGTCGGCCAAAGCTCGCTGCGAATCACAATCCCACCCATCAGCACATCAGAGTGACCGCTCCAGTACTTGGTCAGCGCCATCAGGGAGATGTCGACGCCCCAATCAAAAGGGCGCGCAAAGACGGGCGTCGCCCAAGTGTTATCGACCATACTCACTAGACTTTTAGACCGCGCCCAGGCGCACAGCGCAGGCGTATCGTGCAGCTCAAGTGTATAGCTTCCGGGGCTTTCGAGGAATAAAACCTTACTGTTGCGCTGAACCAGTTGATCAAGATCCTGAGGGCTCGACTGAGGGGCGAAGAACGTAGTCGCAACACCCATGCTCGCCAAAAGACCGTTGGCAAACACCCGCGCTGGCCCATACACGGAGTCGCTCATCAGCACATGATCGCCCGGCTTGAGAAACGCCAACAGCGCCGTGGTTATGGCTGCCAAACCGGAGGGCGCCAGGGCCGCTCGGGTATCGTGACCACGGCCCTCAATTTCTGCAAGCGCATCCATCAGCGCAAAGGTCGTGGACGTACCTACCGTGGCGTAACTCGTCGCATGGCGCTCGCCAGTGACCGTCTTGGGACCGACCGTTTGGGTTTGCTCGATGGAATCGAAAAGAATCGTAGACGCGCGATACACGGGTATATTCGCGACCGGCGTATGCGGTACACCGTGACGGCCTGCCTCGACTATGCGGGCTGATAAGTCATGGTCCGGATCTACTTTTTTTTGAGGCTCGTTCATTCTAGCTCTGTATCAACTTTGCTGACTGCGGATCGCGTTGTTCTAAGGCAGCCTTTACACCAGCGCGATCAGCCGCGGGGCGGTTTTGGGAGACTTTCCATTTCCCGAGAATGCGGGTCACGCGGATTTCAATACCTACGATGGCCTGTTTGAGCTGGGCAATGTAATCGTCCGGTGCGTCGGTGATTTTCCAGTCGGACGCAACTCTGGCCTCATGGGCTTGAGTGAGCCTGCCTAAAAATTCTTGCAGCCACACCGGATCGTCGTGCGCAATCAACTTGCCTTGGGCATGAACAACGACATAGTTCCAGGTGGGCACCACTTTGCCATGTTCTTTTTTGCTCACGTACCATGCCGGACTGACATAAGTTTGGGCACCCTGAAAAATAACCAGAAAATCCTGGCCTGCTTGCCGCCAAAGCGTATTCGCTCTTGCCACATGGCCCTCGAGTACCCATTGTCCCTGAGCAGTTCTTCGAGCGATCAGGGGAATATGATTCGCTTCCAGGCCATGAGTTCCTAGGGTCACTAGCGTCGCCAAGGGGTGATTTGCCATCAAGGCGTCGAGGACCTCGGGGCGTGTTTCCTCAAAATGATTAGGTAGGTACATGGGGATGTCGATTTTGTTAACTGAAAAGGACAAGAGATCGAAGTCCGCTGCGATCCCTATTTAAGTCACAGTATATCGATGCACTCAAAGCGCCTCATTCGCGAAAGTTTTGCAGGATTGGTGGGGATCGATGTGCAACTAACGCGCCATAAGTGGTTCGCCGACCAACCTCAACGGTCGCAGGGCTGACCAGCGGTGGACAAGAGCGTCTGAACGGCGGGTGGATAGCGAAAGGAAAGTGTCAAGCATTGGTAAACTTTACCCATCGGTGAATTAATTCCTAAAAATCTCGGTAGTCCGTCACAAGAGCGGCGCCCTTAGTCAGGTTCAACCGATGACGCTCACAACATCATGGCAAGTACCATGATCTCCACGATTCCAGCCGGGAAGCAATATGGAATCGCTGCAATGTCCACGCAAACTTTCGCTATTCGTCAAAATACTTCCCCCGCTTGGATTCCAGCCGCCTTGGTGGTTTTACTGGTGGCGCTATCTCTGCTTGCTGGCTGTAGTGGAGGTAGCGGCGGAGGCACCGCAGCGACGGAGTCGCCAACTCCAATTATAAAATCTCAGGAAGGCGCGCTTGGCCCCGTCAGCTCGGTGGCCACTTTGAAACTCACTCCTCTGGCGGCGGAAGCCCAACCCAGTGGAACGGACTCGATCCGTTTTCTCACTCAGGCAACCTTTGGCGCAGTATCCGTTGAAGAGGTTTTGCAAGTTCAGAAAGCCGGCTTTGAAAAATGGCTAGACCACCAACTTTCACTGGCCGCCAAATCCCATTTGGCTTACGTCGGCGCACAAGCGCCACGCGAAAAGAACGGCAAGCCCACCGATGAGATGAGCTATGAAGCGATTTGGCAACAGTGGCTTTTCGGCGAAGATCAGTTGCGGGCACGCATGGCTTTTGCCTTGAGCCAGATCTTTGTGATCTCGAACGTCGCGCCTGACTTGAATCCGCAAGCCATGTCTTCCTACCTCGACATGCTGAATGCGCAGGCCTTTGGAAACTATCGGCAAGTGCTCGAAGCTGTCGCCCTGCATCCGGCGATGGGCTACTACCTGAACATGGTGGAATCGGAAAAGGAGGATCCCTCTAAAGGAACTCATCCCAATGAGAATTTTGCGCGCGAGGTGCTCCAGTTGTTTTCTATTGGGTTGGTGAAGCTCAATCAGGATGGCACGCCGCTCAGGGATGCAGATGGTAAAACAATTCCCACCTACAATGAGGACGTCGTTAAAGGCTTTGCAAAGGCCTTCTCGGGGTGGAGTTTTGGTGGACGCGACACCGCTAAGGTCGATGCTTTTCACAACGGTGAAGAGAACTGGACGGTACCCATGCAAGCCTGGGCCAGCAAGCATTCAACCGCAGCAAAACCCATTCTGGACGGCATAACCATTCCGGCGGGCCAAACACCTCAACAAGACCTGAAAGCCGCCTTGGACACGATTTCCAATCATCCCAACGTGGCCCCCTTTGTCTCTCGACGCCTCATCCAACGCTTCGTAACCAGCAATCCTAGTCCGGCCTACATCCAACGCATCGCTAGCGTCTTCAACAGCAATGAAGCTGGGGTGAGGGGTGATTTGAAATCAGTACTGCGGGCCATTCTTCTCGATAAGGAAGCGCGCGATCTGGCTGTCGCGGCGGGGGATCAGGCAGGCAAGCAACGTGAGCCCGTGATTCGATTCGCCAACTTGTTAAGAGCCATGAGGTCTTTCTCGAGCTCGGGCCATACCAATATTTGGGTTCTCGACAGCGCGGACAATGCGCTCGGTCAAAGCCCGCTCTTGGCACCTTCCGTGTTTAATTTTTTCTCTCCCGATTTTCGCAATGTGGGTGCGATTGCAAGTGCCGGCCTGTATTCGCCCGAGTTTCAAATCACAACGGATACGACCGTGGTCGGTGGCATCAACTTCTTTGCGGGAGTCATTCGTGACGGCGGTTTCAAAGGCTGGGGCCCGGAAGAGCATCGCATCAAGTTCGACTTTGTGGCATGGGATGGCATCGCCGTTGATGCCGCGACCTTGATTGATAACATCAATCTGCTCTTCATGAACAACAACATGAAACCCGACACAAGAACATCCTTTATGCGCGCCATAAATTCGATCGACCCGAAGCTGCGTATCGAACGTATCAAGATGGCTCTGAGCCTAGCGATGATCGCACCCGAGTTTGTGATTCAGCGTTAGCACTGGGTCAACGATATCCCTCCTTTTTTCTCGTCAATCTTCACACCAATTCTTGAAGCGCACACTATGACTCAAGCCGCACTAAAATCGCAATCAAAGTCACGCCGCCAATTTCTCAAGGCGGTCGCAGCCACAGGCGTGGGCGGCACAGGCATGTCCGCGTTGGATCAGGTGGGACTGCTTGAACGTCTTGGAGCCGCGGCTGGGAACGCGCTCGTACCTTCTGCCCGAGCGCAAGCGGTAGAAGACTATCGCTGCCTAGTGTGCGTCTTTATGTTTGGGGGAAATGACGCCAACAACCTTTTGATTCCGACCGACGCCGGTCGCTTCGCACAGTACCAACGTGCGCGCGGAGTACTGGCGCTACCACAGGCATCATTGCTGGGGATCACACCCGCCAATACGGGTGGCGCACCTTTCGCTTTGCATCCGGCAATGAGCGGGATGCAAAACCTTTTCAAGAACGGCAAGGCGGCTTTCGTCACCAATGTTGGCCCCTTGGCCGCACCCGTCACTAAGGCGCAGTGGGATTCACGATCCGTGGCCTTACCACCCAACTTGTTCTCGCATAGCGATCAACAGTCGCAATGGCAAAGTGCAATTTCTGAAGGCGTGGGGCGCACCGGCTGGGCGGGACGGCTGGCCG